>JBAUGH010000218.1:0-8263 GCA_049679565.1 Acidobacteriaceae bacterium | reverse complement strand
TTCGCCAGGTGGGTGCCATTGACTTTGCCTATGCTAGGGACCTCGGCTGCACCATTCGCCCCGTGGCCCGCGCCGATGTGCGCAACGGCAAGCTGGTCGCGCTGGTCGCGCCCATGCTGGTGCCGCTCAGTTCGCCGCTGGCATGGTCGCGCGGAACGGAAAACATGGTGCTCATGACCGGCGAGTACGGCGGCGACGTGGTCTTCTCCGGTCACGGAGCCGGCGGCCATCCCACCGCCGTCGCCGTCGTTTCCGATCTCATCTCCCTCGCGCACGGCTCCCGCTCCGTCGATCTCCCCAGCCGCGCGGCCAATCTCAGCGCCGAGTTTCTCCTCCGCCACTACATCCGCTTCATCGTCCACGACCGTCCCGGCATCGTCGCCGAAATTGCCGGCGCTCTGGCCGCCGAAAAGATCAACATCGACGCTCTCTTCCAGAGCCCAGGGTACGAGAAAGGGCATCTGCCCTTCGTCATCACCGTCGAGCCCTGCGCGGCGTCGGCCCTGCGCCGCGCTCTCGACCGCGTCGCCCACGCGGCCTGGCTCGCGCAGCCGCCGCTCGACATGCCCATCCTGGGTGAGTAGGGGCATGCCCACGTTCGCGCTCATCGCCGCCGGCGTCACCACTCTGCTCACCCTCGCCGGGCTCGGCTACTCGCTGGTCGCTCTCCTCGCCGCTCGATCCTTCCTCCGCCGGACTCGCTTCCCTGCCGGCGGCCACGCCCCACCGGTCAGCATTCTTAAACCGCTCCACGGGCTCGACCCCGGCCTCGCGGACGCCTTTGCCAGTCACTGCCGCCAGGATTACCCCGGCGACTACGAGCTGCTCTTCGGCGTCTCCTCGCTGCTCGATCCCGCCGTCCCCCTCGTCCGCCAGCTGCAGGCCGACTTCCCCGATCGCGCCATCCGCCTCGTCCTCTGCCCCGACGTCTACGGCCCCAACGGCAAAGTCAGCAACCTCGCCCAGATGGTCCCCCACGCCCGCTACGACATCCTCGTCATCAACGACGCTGACATCTGTGTCGGCCCGCAGTACCTGGCCCACGTCACCGCGCCGTTTGCTCTCCAGGAAAACCAGCCCGCCGTCGGCCTGGTCACCGCGCTCTATCGCGGCCGCGCCCACGGCACTCTCGGCTCCAAACTCGAAGCCCTGGGCATCGCCACGGATTTCACGCCCGGCGTTCTCGCCGCCCGCTTTATCGAACACGGTCTCCACTTCGGCCTCGGATCTACGCTGGCTGTTTCCCGCATCGCGCTCGACGCCGTTGGAGGCCTCGCGCCGCTCGCCGGCGTCCTCGCCGACGACTACGAGCTGGGCGCCCGCATCGCTGCCGCCGGATTCCGCGTCGAGCTCGCCGATGAAATCGTCGAAACCTCCGTCCCCGCCTGGAGTCTCTCCGGCTACCTCCGCCACCAGCTTCGCTGGGCCCGCACCATGCGCGATTCCCGCCCCGCCGGGTACGCCGGCCTGGTCTTCTCGTATGCTCTGGCCTGGGCGATCCTCAACCTTGTCGCCTCCGGCCTCAGCCTCTTCGCGCTGGCGCTCTTCTCTCTTGCCCTGTTCGCCCGCGTGGCGCTCGCCCTGGGAGTAGGCGTGGGCATCCTCGAAGATCGCCAGGTCCTGCGCGATCTCTGGCTGCTGCCCCTCCGCGACCTCGCCGCGCTGGGCGTCTGGGCCTGGAGCTACGCCTCCGACACCATCGTCTGGAGCGGCGAGCGCTTTCTCTTGAAGAAGGGACATCTCACCCGCCAGGCGCCGGAGACCATCTCCGCCTCAACAGCGCCCGCGCGCGAAGATTAGTGGCTCGGAGGCACGTATTCCTTCGGCAGCGCTGCGCCCTCGCCAAAGAAAAACTGCTCCATCTGCTCCACCAGAAACTCCTGCGCCTGCGGCGTCCACGGCTGCAGGCGGTACTCGTTCAGCAGCATCTTCTGCCGCTCCACCCACTCCTGCCACGCCTTTTTTGAGACGTTGTTGTAGACCTTGTTGCCAAAGTCGCTGTCGAAGGGAGGCTCGTCCAGTCCTTCCATCTCCTGCTTGTAGCGCGCGCAAAATACCATGTGGGCCATCGTTTCGATCTCTTTGGTTATTGTAAAGGCTCGGCGGCCGAGCGGTTTGCGGAGCACGGGCAACCTCGGCCCCCGTCGGCGCCTCGCACTGAATAGCGCTAAAATCGACGTTCTGTTTCACAGTCGCCGTGTACATGAATTTTCTGCCTATGATCATCTCTGAGATTTCTGCCCAGGGTTCCCCGGACGTTTCTGCATGACAAAATTGCCGACGATTCTGCATTCTCTTTCCCCCGTCCTCCTGATTTTCGCCTTCGCCGCCGGCCCGCTCGCGCGCGCCCAGTCCCCCGCCGACATCGTGCGCCAGGTCGTCCAGAACGAGCTCGACGCCGACGCCAACGACCACACCTCCTGGATGTACAAGGACGCCTACCAGTCACCCGACAAAAACATCGTCAAGATAGTCGCCGAGACCCACCAGGGCAATCTCTCCGAAGTTGTCGAGGACCACGGCCACCCGCCATCCGCACAGGAGCACCAGGCCGACCTCAACAAGATCCACCAGATGCTCACCGACCCCTCGTATCGAGCGCGCCTGAAGCAGAACGAGCAGCACGACGGCCAGCAGGCCCGCGATCTGCTCAAGCTCCTGCCGAATGCGTTTGTCTGGAAGATCGACAGCCGCGAGAACGGCGACGTCACCCTCTCGTTTCATCCTGACCCGAACTTTTCCCCGCCCAGCATGAGCGCCAAAGTTCTCTCCGCCATGTCCGGCATCATCGTCGTTGACGAACAGGGCATGCGTCTCAAACTGATCGACGGCCACCTTGACCAGCCCGTGACCTTCGCCTGGGGCCTGCTCGGCAAAATCGATGCCGGAGGACGTTTCAAAGTCGTCCGCTCCGAAGTCGCGCCCGGCGAGTGGCAGATCACCCAGACCCACGTCCACATCTCCGGCCACGCGCTCTTCTTCAAGAACATCGGTGACCAGGAGGATGAGGTCACCAGCGACTACCACCGCGTCCCCAACGACACCACGCTGGAGAAAGCCGCCGAGATGCTGCAGAACGGCGAGGTCGCCCACAAGCTCGGCGTCGAACCCCACTTCGGGTAGCCAGAGGCCAGCCAGGGCAAGCAAACGACCAGCGAGCAACCAGCCGGAACCCAGCGCTCGTCCTAATGCAGCTTCAGCCGCCAGGCCGTATAGCTCGCGATTTCATGCCCCAGCCGCTCCATCTCCTGCATCCTCGGAATACCCTTCCCCACCGGACGCGGCGATGTATACACCTCCAGCCCATCGCGTGCGCAGATCGCGTGAATGCGAAACAGATGCGTCCCGTCGCTCACCACCACAATGCTGCGCAGATTGTTCTCGCGCGCAATGACTGCCAGTCGCTCCGCCGACTCCTCGGTGTCATCGCTCTGCGTCTCCGCGATGATCGCCGACTCCGGCACACCGTGGCCCAGCAGATAATCCTCGCCCACGCCGCCTTCCGAATGGGGCGCATCCGCCGCGTACCCGCCCCCCAGCGTAATGACCATCGGAGCGATCCCCGCCTGGTAGAGTTCCAGCGCATGATCCAGACGCGCCCGCAGCACCGGCGACGGCCGCCCGTCATACTCCGCCGCGCCAAAGACGGCTATCGCGTCGGCCGGCCGGGCCTCATCGCGCCCGGCATAAGTTCGAATCTGCGCATCCACCCAGGCCACCCATGCCGCCGCGCCCACGAGCACCACGCTCGCGGTCCACGCCAGCACCTGCGCCCGCGTCACCCTCGCCGGCTTCCACCCCACCCGCCGCGCGTCTCGCAAATTGTCGTCCGGAACAATCATCGCTGCTGCAATGCCAGCGCAATCGCGTGCGTCGGAATCGCTCCTTCGCGCAGAATCTGCCAGGCTCCCTCCGGCCCGGAAAGATCGACGATGGTCGTCGGCACGCTTCGCCCCGTCGGTCCCCCATCCACGATCAGCTGGATCTTTTCCCCGATCTGATCCCGCACGCAGCCCGCGTAGGTGCACTCCGGCAGCCCGGCCAGATTCGCCGCCGTCGCCGTAATCGGCATGCCCAGCGCCGCCACTACCGCCCGCGGAATCGCCGCATCCGGCACCCGCAGCGCCACGTTGCCGGTGTTCGCCGTGCTGCGCAGCGGCAGCCGCGAACTCGCCCTCACGATCACCGTCAGCGGCCCCGGCCAGAAACGCTCTGCCAGCAGATCGAAGCACATGCCACACTCCCGGGCCAGCTGGTACGCCTGCGACAAATTCGCCACCAGCAGCGACAGGGGCTTGTGTTTCAGCCGCGACTTGATCTCGTAAATGCTCTCTACCGCCCGCAGATTCACCGGATCCACCGCCAGACCGTAAAAGGTGTCCGTCGGCATGCCAACCACTTTGCCGCCGCGAATGCAGGCCGCAACATATTGGATCCGGTCCGGCTCAGGCTCGTCCGGATGGATGTGCAGAATCTCTGCTGACAAGGCCTCTCCCGTTGAGGAACAAAGCGGCGCCGCCAATCCGTGGATGCAACCGCCTCCGATCGAATCCTGCCATGAAGAGGTGTCCTCCCTCCTCATTCGACGGATCCCGCCGGAGCCGACGTCAGCGCCGCTGCTCAATCTTCCCGCTGCGCTGCGCGGCTTGTCATCGCACCCGCTGAACACAGGGAAAGGAATTAGAATCCCCCCATGCCGACGGTTTCGGATCGCTCGCGCCTCATCAGCATTGTACAGAGTCGCCAGAATGCCAGGGTCCGCGAACTCCGCGCCGCCTTCTCCCGCGCCCCCCGCGAAAGCGGCGAGGTCATCGGCATCGAAGGCGAGCATCTCCTCGCCGAAGCCATCCGCAGCGGTGTGCGGTTGCGCAGCGTCTTCCTGCGCCGCGATCCTGCCTCTTCCGACGCCGGCCGCCGCGACGCCAGCCTCCGCCTGCTCGACCGCCTCCACCCGCCTGCCGCCGTCCCCCTCATCGAGCTCACCTCCGCCCTCTTTGACAGCGCCGTCGACACCGAATCCCCCCAGGGCATCGCCGCCCTCGTCGAGCCCCCCCGCTTCTCGCTCGCCGAGGCCCTTGCCGGCCCCGCTCCCCTCGTCCTCGTCACCGCCGCCCTCCAGGATCCCGGCAACTTCGGCACCCTTGTCCGCTCCGCCGAAGCCTTCGGCGCAACCGGCATCCTCGCTCTGCCCGGCACCGTCAGTGTCTGGAATCCGAAGACCCTCCGCGCTACCGCCGGCTCCGCCTTCCGCCTGCCCGTCATTTACGAGAAGTCCTCGCTCGCCTTCGCCGCCCTCGCCGAGCGGAAAATTCCCGTCCTGGCCGCCGTTCCCGCCGCCGCCCACCCCGATGCCGTTCCCTGCTCCCGCGCCGATCTCCGCGGCCCCGCAGCCCTGCTCATCGGCAACGAAGGCAGCGGTCTTTCCCAGGACCTGCTCGATCGCGCGCAAAGCTGCATCACCATCCCTATGCCCGGCCCTGTCGAATCCCTCAACGCCGCCATCGCCGCCGGCATCCTCCTCTACGAAGCCGCTCGCCAGCGGAGCACCCGATGAGCCTCTTCAATCCGGCTCCCGAATCCAGCAACCGCGCCGTCTCCGCGCCCCTCGCCGAGCGCATGCGCCCCCGCTCCCTCGACGAATTCCTCGGCCAGGAGCATCTCCTCGGCCCCGGCAAGCCTCTCCGCGTCCAGATCGAGCGCGACGACGCTTCCTCCATGATCTTCTGGGGCCCTCCCGGCGTCGGCAAAACCACCCTCGCCAGAATCATCGCCGAAACCACCCAGGCCACCTTCATCGATTTCTCCGCCGTCCTTGCCGGCATTAAAGAGATCAAGCAGGTCATGGCCGACGCGGAAAAAGCCTCCACCTGGGGCACCCGCACCATCCTCTTCATCGATGAAATCCACCGCTTCAACCGCGCTCAGCAGGACGCTTTCCTTCCCTGGGTCGAGCGCGGCTCCATCCGCCTCATCGGCGCCACTACCGAGAATCCCTCCTTCGAAATCAACTCCGCCCTGCTCTCCCGCTGCCGCGTCTACACCCTCCAGCAGCTCACCGACGAGCAGATCCTCACCCTCCTGCGCCGCGCCCTCGCCGATCCCGTCCGCGGCCTCGGCGCCCAGCACCTCGTTGCCGAAGAGGGCGCGCTCGAGCTCCTCGCCTCTTACGCCTCAGGCGACGCCCGCAACGCCCTCAACGCCCTCGAAGTCGCCGCTAAACTCGCCGCCGGCGGAAGCACCCGCTCCATCACCTCCGATATCGCCAAAGAAGCGCTGCAGCAGCGCGTCCTGATGTACGACAAGAGCGGCGAGGAGCACTACAACCTCATCTCTGCTCTCCACAAATCCGTCCGCAACTCCGACCCCGACGCCGCCCTCTACTGGCTCGGCCGCATGCTCAAATCCGGCGAAGACCCGCTCTACCTCGCCCGCCGCCTCGTCCGCATGGCCGTCGAGGACATCGGCCTCGCCGCCCCTGAAGCTCTGCACCTGTGTCTGGCCGCCAAAGACACCTTCGACTTCCTCGGCTCGCCCGAAGGCGATCTGGCCCTCGCGGAGGCGGTCGTCTACCTTGCCCTCGCCCCCAAATCGAACGCCGTCTACACCGCGTATGGAGCGGTCCAGGCCGACATCGAATCCACCCGCCAGGAGCCCGTCCCCCTCCACCTCCGCAACGCGCCCACCAGGCTCATGAAGGAGCTCGACTACGGCAAGGGCTATGAGTACGCCCACGACGTTGAAGGCCGCGTCGCCGATATGGACTGCCTGCCCGATTCCCTCGCCGGCCGCCGCTGGTATCACCCCACCCAGGAAGGCCGCGAAAAAATCCTCGCCCAGCGCCTCGACGAAATCCGCCGCATCCGCGCCGCGAAGCGTTCCCCCAAATAGCCCGGCTCCGCTGGACCTTCGCTGGTCCGTCGCTCGGTGTTCGCTGGCTCCTCGCTGGCCTTTGCTCGCCTCCTCATGTGCTATATTCCGAAAGAGTTCCATGATCTTTTCTCGCGAATACGTGGGCTATCTCGCCCGCCATACCACGAAGCACCTCATCGACGCCAAAGCCATCCAAACCGCCAAACCCAAGGCGGTGGAGGAGCGCGTCTACCAGGGCATCCTCGAAGAACTCTCCCTCGAGGACCGCATCAACGAAGAGGTCCGCGTCATCCTCGACGCCTACCAGGAGGAAATGCACCGCACCGGCGCCAGCTATTCCGAAATGTTCAAGAAGGTCAAAACCGAGCTCGCGCGCAAATACAAGGCGGTCCTGTGAGAATTACGCGCGACAAGCTCAATAAACTCGCCCACGTCGTCGCCGACACCCTCGCCGAAACCCCCGAGTGCGATTTCCTCGAAGATCGCAATACTATCCGCCAGGAGGCCCGCAAAGCTCTCGAGCACCTGCTGCTCGAAGAAATGCGCATCGACCAGGCCGCCCGGCTGAAGATCGAGTCCCAGCGCCGCATCATCCCCGAAGGTAGCCAGGAATGGGACATTTTGTATCGGAAGTACTACAACGAGGAAGTTAAGAAACTCGGCATCTGATTCGATCCGCTCCAATTTCTTCCCGCCCCTCATTTTCTCTGCCGCTCCGTTTCTCCCTTTTCCTGTAGAAACCGCGGGCGCGCCTACACATTTCTGAAACGCTCCTGCCACCTCGTCCTCCTCCGCAATCCCCGCTTACTCACTTTCTGTGACGTGCGTCACAGGAATCCAGCGCTTCCCGTCCCGCGACGGGACGTGCGCAAACGTTTGAGTACTTTGGTTATTTGATCCGGTCGAATTGACGCCGAGCCCCTCATGTCTGGCGCGCACAATGCATCATGGCTGGACCAGATGTCATTTTCCGAGCCGCTACTCTGGTTGAAGCTCCGGCATGCGCCCAGCTTGCTGCGGTATTTCCCGACCTCAATAACTTCGGACCACCAACCTTGTCTGCTGATTTGACCGGCAGCCGGGATACATACGTCTTTGGGAGGACCTTATGACTTTCAGGTACAGATTTTTCTCATTCGCTTCACTGATTGCTTTGCTCTTCGCCGGGCTCGCCCTGGTTACCGCCCGCCCTGCCCTCGCCCAGAGCGGCTACGGCGAGATCACCGGCATCGTCTCCGATCCCACCGGCGCCATTGTGCCGGGCGCTGTGGTCATTCTCTCCAATGCCGCCACCGGTGAGAATCGCACTCTCACCACCAATTCCGCCGGAACCTATCGCTTTTCCGCTGTGCCCATCGTCGGCTCATACGTGATCACCGTGACCGCCCAGGGT
>JBAUGH010000217.1:0-3069 GCA_049679565.1 Acidobacteriaceae bacterium | reverse complement strand
GAGTCCAAGACGGCCAGGCCGAGAACGAGGAACAGCTGAACGGCGGCGCGGGCTCCGGGATTGCGGGCCACCGCTTCGGCGGCCGAGCCGGCGGCGCGACCCTGTCCCAGCCCGCACAGGCCGGAGGCGATGGCCATGCCGATGCCGGCACCGATGGGCACCATGCTGGAAGCGCTGCTGCCTCCGCCGGTGGCCTGAGCGAAGGCTGGACTCGCCATGAACAGCGCGGCCAGACCCATGAACATGTATTGCAGTTTGCGCATTGCTTTCTCCTGCTTCCGTAAGATAGCCGCCAGTGGGTGGTTGAGGCTCACCGTGCTGGCCCCCTCACGCTGAACGGCGTTTCCTCTCCGGAGTGGAAGCGGGACTCCGGCGGAAAATCTGCTAAATATCGCTCTCCACGTGCGCGGTTGCCTCACCCACATAAATCGTGGCCAGCAGCATGAAGATGTACGACTGAATGATCGCCACAAAGGCATGCAGCCCGAGGCCGACGATGGGCAGTGCCAGCGGAATCATCGAGAAAAAGATCAGGGTGATCAGGTCACTGGCGAGCATGTTCGCAAAAAGACGAACCGTGAGCGATAACATGCGCGCGAGGTGAGAAATGATCTCGATGGGAAACATCAGCGGCGCGATCCACCACACCGGGCCCATGAAGTGCTTGAGATAGCCGATGAGCCCCTGCTTACGCAGGCCCTTCCAGTTGTAGTAGACGAAGGTGAAGATCGCCAGACCGAGGGGCACAACCGGGTTGGCGGTCGGCGTCTCGACGCCGGGCAGCAGGCCCATACAGTTGAGCAGAAGGATAAAGATGAGAATGCAGGTGAGCACCGGCAGATAAGAGGCATGTCCGTGGCCCATCACCTGCTCCGCCTGATTGTCAACAAATTCGTGCGCGAGCTCCGCCAGATGCTGGGCCTGTCCGGGCGTCTCCACGCTCAGGCTCAGGCGGACGACGGTGAAGAACCCAACCAGGAAAGCGAAGACGAGCAGCTCTTCGGTCAGCGTGTTATTGATGGGCGTGGCCGGATGCAACGGGTGAATTCCCAGCGCGCGGAGCAGTGCGTCGACGGGCGCGGCGAACCAGTGGTTCAGCAGGCGGGTCAGAAACTCGATCCAGATCGTCATGGTTGCAGCAAGGGTCCTTCAGGGTCTCAGCGCAGGAGGCGAACCGCTTCGATGGAGAGGGCAAACACGGCCAGCCCCAAACCCGCCACCAGTGCGTAAACAGTGCCGTGTAAACACCTTAGACTAACATAGAGAATCGCGATTGCCAGCCCAAGCCGCAGAAAAAACAGTACTAAAGTCCGCCGCGTCGTCCCTGGTTCATGCCGGTTGTCGAGGTGGGCGAAAATTCGCTCGCTCAGGCTGCGCCATTCCCAGACGCCGGTCCAGGAGATCACCGCTCCGGCCAGGAAGAGCATGCCGGTTTGCCATCCCAGCGTGAACGTGAAGACGAGGAAGAGGATCGGGGTAAGGATCGCGACCAGCCGCAGCGCGCGTCCCAGCAGGCTGCGCAAATCCTCGTCCGTCATGGAGGCTGCGGCTTGCGGGTCGGGGTTCACTGTCCCTCTTTGTCGATCTGTCGGCCCGCACTGGCGACGAGGCGGAAGACCTGGATGAAGCCGGCGATCGCGCCCAGCAGCAGCCCGGCCAGGTAAATCCAGTGCTGGTGCAACCATTTGTCGAGGGCGGCGCCGGCGATCCAGCCGACGAACACCGCGGCGGGCAGGATGAAAGCGATCTGGGTGAGGCGCTCAGCGCGCACCAGTGCGCCCACAGTCCGCGAGGGCCGCGGAGCGTCCGATCTCTTTGGATTTTGCTCCTGCGGCATGGATCCGGGCCTGGCTCCCGCACTGTTATACACCCGCCCGGGGCGAGCGCCGCCGCGACCCGAATCGCCGCCAGGCGAAAGCTATACTCGAACGAGACCTTTCGAACGATATTTTTGAACGGGGAATTTCCGTGTTTGAGTCCGAGTTTGAGCGCAGCCTGTATGCGCTCCGCCAGGAAAAGCTGAAGCAGATCGCCGGGCTGGGCCAGGCGGCGTATCCCAACACCTTTCGCCCGCCGGCGGATCACCCGCTGCGGACGATCCCGGAGATTCGCGCCGGGTGGGACAGCTCGACCGGCGAGCAACTGGAGGCCGAGCGGATCCCGGTGGCGGTCGCGGGACGCATCATGGCCATCCGGCAGCAGGGCAAGGCCGGGTTCGCGACCCTGCAGCAGGAAGGGAAGAGGCTGCAGATCTATGTCCGCAAGGATGCGGTGGGCGATCCGGCTTTCGAGCTGTATAAGCTGCTCGATTTGGGCGACCACATCGGCGTGACCGGCTATCTGTTCCGCACGCGGACCAACGAGCTGACGATTCATGTCGAGACGATCACCTTTCTGGCCAAGGCGCTGCTGGCGCTGCCGGAGAAGTACCACGGGTTGTCGGACATCGAGCTGCGGTACCGGCAGCGGTATGTCGATCTGTTCATGAACGGCGTGCTCAACGAGGTCCCCAATGAGGCTCCGGCAGAAGGCGCCAGCGACGCGCCGAAGGCCGAGGAGAGCCCTGCACCGGAGATTCATGTCCGCGACGTGTTTGTGAAGCGGGCCGCGGTGCTGCGGTCGATCCGGAAGTACTTCGACGCGCGTGGATACATCGAAGTGGAGACGCCGATGATGCAGCCGATTGCGGGCGGCGCGGCGGCCAAGCCGTTCCGGACGCATCACAACGCGCTCGACCTCGATTTGTTCCTGCGCATCGCGCCGGAGCTGTATCTGAAGCGGCTGGTGGTGGGCGGCTTCGACCGGGTGTACGAGATCAACCGCAACTTCCGCAACGAAGGCATCTCGACGCAGCACAATCCCGAGTTCACCATGCTGGAGTTCTACCAGGCGTACGCGAACTACCAGGACCTGATCGAGCTGACCGAGGATCTGGTGCAGTCGGTGGCCATGGAAGTGAACGGGACGACGATTTGCCACTTCGGCGGTTACGAAATCGATCTCGCGAAATGGGAAAAGCTGACCATGAGCGAGTCGATCGTGAAGTTCTGGGAGGGCCCAGATGGAACA
>JBAUGH010000216.1:0-3031 GCA_049679565.1 Acidobacteriaceae bacterium | reverse complement strand
CGGACAAATTACCGTTCGTGCCGTTTTTTTTTGCTTTTGGGAGGGCAGAACCGTGAGGCGTCGAGTCCGGCTGCAGCGATTCGGGTCCGGCGGGTCGGTTAGGATGAAAGCCGGAGAGTTTCTCGAGTGAGACGAGTTTTCTGGAGTCTGGTGGTGGCGGTGCTGGTGGTCGCGGGATATGCGATTCCTGGGAACACGGTGCACGCCCAGTTCACGAATCCCGCGCAGGATGTTCCGGCGTACCATGCGCAGCCGCCGGCGGCGGGACAGGCGCTGCCGCCGATTCTCTCGGGAAACCAGCTGACCGGTCCGTTTTTCGGAAAGAAGTGGCAGGTGGCGGTCTATAAGGAAGCGGCGCAGATTCCGAGGGTGCTGTATCAGCTGCCGTGCTACTGCCGGTGCGACAGGGAACTGGGACACACCAGCCTGCACAGCTGCTTCGAGGGGACGCACGCAGCGATCTGCGAGACGTGCGCGATGGAAGGCGCTTACGCGTACAGGATGACGAAGCTGGGGAAGACGCCGCGGCAGATCCGGCAGGGCATCGAGCACGGGGATTACCAGTCGATCGATCTGGACGCCCTGGGGCGGAGCTAGGCTGCAGCGCCGGAGCGCGACAGACTTCACGAGTGGGAAAACAATCACCGCGATGACGAGGATAGGGCCGGCGGCAGCCGCGATTCTGGGGTTGCTGCTGGGGGGCAGCAGGGCCGAGAGCTCGGGGACTCGCCGGCCGGGGATCTACGTCCAGCCGTGCAGGGATGTAACGCTGACGGCGAGTTATCTGGCGGAAGCTCGGCCGGGAGCGGGGCCGGGGTTTCTGTTCCGCATTGAAAATCACACTTCGAAAGCGATTCGACTGGCGGAGCCGGTGCCCTCGAGCACGGACTGGTATGCGCAGGTGGGGGAGCGATGGATGTGGCGGGCGTCGGCGGGCACGGGCGGGTCGCTGGTGAACGCGCTGGAGCCGCGGGGGCCGATGTTTGCCGGGCGGCCGGAGTCGGCGGCCCAGGATCCGCAGGTTCTGACGGTGGCGGCGCATGGGGCGCAGGAATGGATCGAGGCGATGCGCGACGATGCGGCGATTGCTTACCGGCCGAGCTGCGCGCAGTGCAATTATCCGGGTGAAACGCAGTACGAAGCGATCTTTGCGTATGCCTGGCTGGCGAAAGCCGGGGAGCGGGCGGCGGATCTGCTGCGCTGCGGATTGCGCTCGGCGCCGGTCCCGATGCCTCCGAAGGCGCTGGGGGCGGGGAAGCCCTGATCCGAGGCCGCGGGGCGGACAACCCTGCAAATTGATTTTTGTTGCCGCGTCTCGCACGCGAAAGGAGGCGTCTTTACGCATGAACTCTGACGGAGCCGGTGAACGCAACGCAACAGCGAGCATGCGGGTTCGAGAGGAGCAACGGGAGGAAAGGAAAACTCACATGCGGAACAAAGTATTGACCATGGCACTCGGCGGACTGCTGGCGATTGGCGCGCAGGCCGCTCTTTACGCGCAGGACAACCCCGGGGCGCAGGCGCCGGCGCAGGATCAGGCGCAGGGGCAGGGACAGGGGCGGCGGGGGATGATGAATCCGGACCGTCAGCTGGAGCACATGACGAAGATGCTGAATCTGAGCGCGGATCAGCAGGCGCAGATCAAGCCGATTCTGCTGGACCGGCAGCAAAAGATGCAGGCACTGTTTCAGGATCAGACGTCGGCCCAGCAGGACCGGCGGTCGAAGATGCAGGCGATCCGTCAGGACACGAACAGCCGGATCGAAGCAGTGCTGAACGACCAGCAGAAGCAGCAGTTCGAGTCGATGCACGAGCGTGGTCCGCGGGGCGGCGGTGAAGCTCCGCAGACGACGCCCCAGCCTCAGTAAGAAAACCGAAGGCACGAAAGCAGGGCCGCCGCGCAGGCGGCCTTTTCGTCGATGGGGGCGAAGCGGGCAGCGGATTTGTGACTACGGCGGTTGCTTATGCGCGGAGGTTCATTTCCATGAAGACATTGGCGCGAGCGTAGGGGGAGGGGTGAGGCGGCCCGGGGAGATGGCGGAACCCGAGCTGCTCGTAGAGATGCACCGCGGCGGCGGCTTTGGTGTTGGATTCGAGGTAGAGGCGGTGCGCGCCCATGCGGCGGGCTTCGGCGATGGTGAACTCGAGGAGGCGGCGGCCGATGGCGCGGCCGCGGGCGGTTTCCGAGACGGTCATCTTGGCCAGCTCGAACTCGCCCGGGGTCATGGGGACGAGAGCGCAGCATCCGATAACTTCGCCGTCGAGCTCGGCGATGCAGATCTGGCCGCCGGGCGCGAGGATGTGGGTCTGCGGATCGCTGAGCACCTCGTGGTCGTGCGGCTCGAGGACGAAATCTTTGCTGATCCAGGCTTCATTGAGGCGGAGGAAAGCGGCTTCGTCGCCGCGGCGGAAAGTCCGGAAGAGGATGCCATCGGCCTGGGGAGCGGTCATAAGCGCAGGGTAGCAAGGGGAGCGCGGAAGGGCGGAGTGGACCGCAGCGAGCGGAACGGGGGTGGCAGCGAACGGGCGCGCCGGCTCGGGAATGTCGGTTCGGGAATGTCAGTTCGGGGATGTCAGTGCGGGGGCGGCGAGGGAGGGAGGACGGTGACGCCGGGCTGCTGCTGGGCGGCGGCGTGGAATCGGCGGTAGTCGTTGTCGGTGATGCGGATGTCGGCGCGGAATCCGAAGACGCCAAGGGCGTGGGCGACCAGGTTGATGTCGCCTCCCGTGGGCAGCCAGAGCTCGTTATTGACCAGCTTCTGGTCGAAGGTGAGATTGCTGCCCGGGCCGAGGGAGACGAGGCCAAAGCCGGCGTGGATCCTGCTGTCGAGGCGGGCGACGAGGCGGCGGACCTGGCGGTCCTGCTCATCGATCCAGACGGTGCCGGAGGTATGGCGCGCGGCTTCTTCGGCGATGCCGTGGGCTTTGGCGTGGGGATTGGGAGTGAAGTCGAAGGCGATGGTGTTGCGACCGTCGAGCAGGACGCGGCGGGGGCTGGAGACATTCGTCATGGCGAGAATGCGGCTGACGC
>JBAUGH010000215.1:0-6985 GCA_049679565.1 Acidobacteriaceae bacterium | reverse complement strand
AGGCTTTGTGCAACCGAATGAGACGAAGATGAAAATAATTCCGCCCTGGAAAGGAGCTATCCGCGTTTGCCGCGGTGGCCGCGTTCGCTATGGCGGGGGGCTTTGGCGAGGGTGGAAGGGGGCGGGGCGGCCCCGATGCGATGGACGAGAACGCCTTCCATGCGGTAGCTCTCGGTGACGGTGGATCCAGGCCTCACCAGGCCTGTCTGGAGGTCGAGGGCAGGCTGATCGCCGCTGGCTACGCGGAAAGAGAAGACCGGCTCGGGATGATTATCGAAGGTCTGGCGGCCGATGGTGACGGGGAGGTATCCGGCGATCTCGCGTTCGCGATAGGCGGTTTCGTAGCGATGCTTCCTCGTGTTCCAGGTGAAGACGCGGATCTGATCGAAGTCGTAGGGGAGGCCGTCCTTCCAGGGAGACATGGCGACGACATATTCGGGGACCTGGTTGCCGGGGACATTGGCGCCGGGGTCATCGACCCTGGTAAGGACGTAAGCGCCGAGGATCTTCTGGCCTTCGGCGAGGCCGGCGACGGCGTCGGGAACGTCTTCATCGAGGGTACGGCCCCGGATCCAGCCGACGTGGCCGGCATTGTCACGCACTAACCAGTAGTCCTCGAGATCGGGGGGTGGAGACGGCTGGGTCTTGTCGTCGACCGGCCTTGCTCCGGTTCGTGTGGGCGGGGGAAGCGGAACAGGATGCGGGGGCGGCACCGGTTTGGGCACCGAAGCGCGCAGGAGCAACTGGAGTTTGGCGTTTTCGGGGACGAGGTAGAAGCGGTCGGAGGTGCGGCCGGGAGCGTCGCGGAGCCAGTAGTCTTCGCGCAGGATAGCGGTGCCGACAACAGGATCATCGGCGTTGTCTTTGGTCATCTGGCCGAATTTGTCGTACGTGGCCTGATCGATGACGAAGTGGTCCTCGATCCAGCCGATTTCGTTCCGGCCGGTTTTGACTTTGAGGAAGCGGCGGCCATGCTCGAGGACCTGGAGGCGCTCTCCGTTGGTGACTTCGGCGACACGATTGCTGACCACGGCGACGCGATCACGGAGGTACGTCTCCGGAGCCCAGACATAGACGTACTCGTGGACCGATTGAGGGCGGAGATGGCTGCAGCCTTGCAGCGCGAGTAGCGCAAAAAGCACGCTGAACAGCGCGCAACGAGAAGGGGAGAGTACCGACATCGGCAGAAATCAAAAGACAGTCTTTGGACGTGTCAATTCCATTCAAGGATACATTCAATTGGCCGTACAAAATGCGACTGCGGGCCAGGTCCTGTTACTTCGAGGATGCGGCGCCTGACCCGGGTTCACTGCGGCTTTGGGATGAGGCGTACGAAGTGCGGGGCTAGTTCGTCCCACTTCGAGAGGAGCCAGTAGGCTCGGGTGCTGGCGGTTTTCTCGCCGTGGAGCTGGACGAGGCCGAGGATGCTCTGCTTCGCGTCGTCGTCGATGGTGTTATAGGGTTCGGGGGCGAGGAAGTCGGGGTGAAAGCGCTGCTCGCGGAGGAAGCGACCGTCCTCGTCGAAGACCCAGGCTTCACCGCCGGTCATGCCGGCGCCGAAGTTAGTTCCGGTGGCTCCAAGGACCGCGACGAGGCCGCCGGTCATGTACTCGCAGCCGTGATCGCCGACGCCTTCGACGACCGCGAGGGCCCCGGAGTTGCGGACGGCGAAGCGCTCGCCCGCGCAGCCGGCGGCAAAGAGTGCGCCGGAGGTGGCACCGTAGAGGGCGACATTGCCGAGGATGGTATGGAGCTCGGGCTGGAGAGCGGCACGGCCCTGGCCGCGGAGGATGATCTCGCCTCCCGACAATGACTTACCGACGAAATCATTGGCCAGTCCTTTAAGAATCAAATGCATGCCGGGAACGGCGAACGCGCCGAAGGACTGGCCGGCTTCGCCGGTGAGACGGAAGGTGAGCGGGGCTTTCGGAGTTTGTCCGGCGGACTGGAGCATGGCCAGCTCGCCGGCTAATCTCGCGCCAAAGGTCCGGTCTTCGTTGGCGATCAGCGCGTCGACGATGTAGTGCTCACCAGCGTTGTAGGCGGCAAGAGCGGGCTCGACCCAGGCGTCATCGATGGGAGCGTGGTCCTCGGGGCGGAGGTTGCGGCGGCGTTGCCAGTGGCGGACGCCGGCCTGACCGCCGTCGTGCGGGGCGGCGAGCATGGCGCGGAGGTCGAGGCAGCCGTCGAAGCGGGTTTGTTCCAGCAAATCGGTGCGGCCGATGGCGGCGTCGAGCGAGGGCAGGCCAAGCTCCGCGAGGAGTATGCGGATTTCCTGGGCGAGGCCTTCGAAGAAGCGGATGAGGTGCTCGGGCTTGCCGCGGAATTTGGCGCGGAGGTCGGGGCGCTGGGTGGCGATGCCGGTGGGACACGTGTTGAGGTGGCACTGGCGGGCCATGTCGCAGCCGAGAGCGACGAGGGTTGCGGTACCGAAGGCATACTCATCGGCGCCGAGCATGGCGGCGATGACGATGTCGCGGGCGGTTCGGAGGCCGCCGTCGCAGCGGAGGCGGACGCGGCCACGGAGTCCGTTGCGGATGAGGACCTGCTGCGCTTCGGCGAGGCCAAGCTCCCAGGGATTGCCCGCATACTTAATGCTCGACAGGGGCGAGGCGCCGGTGCCGCCGTTGTGTCCGGCGATGACGATGTAGTCCGCGTAGGCCTTGGCGACGCCCGCAGCGACGGTCCCGACGCCGCATTCAGAGACCAGCTTGACGCCGATGGCAGCCTTTGGATTGATGCGGCGGAGATCATGGATGAGCTGGGCCAGGTCCTCGATGGAATAGATGTCGTGGTGGGGCGGAGGGCTGATGAGCTGGACGCCAGGCTGCGCGTGGCGGAGGCGGGCGATAAGTTCGGTTACTTTGTGGCTGGGAAGCTGGCCGCCTTCGCCAGGCTTGGAGCCCTGAGCGATTTTGATTTCGAGCTCTTCGGCGTGCATGAGGTACTGCGCGGTGACGCCGAAGCGCGCAGAGGCCACCTGCTTCACCTTGTTGTTGAGCAGGTGCGAGGGAACCGATTTGCCCACGAGAGGCAGCTCAACGTTGGGCGTGTAGACGGCGGGGTCTTCCCCGCCCTCGCCGGTGTTGGAGCGGCCGCCGAGGGTGTTCATGGCAGCGGTGATGGTCTGGTGGGCCTCGGGGCTGAGCGAGCCGAGCGACATGGCGCTGGCGATGAACCGCGTATAGAGACTCGACGCTGGCTCGACGCCATCGACGGAGAGCGGCGCAGCGGCGGCGCGAACTTCGAGAAGATCGCGCAGGACCGCGGGCTCTTCTTCGGTGGCCTGGGTGGTGAATGCGGACCAGGCTACGGCTGCGTCGGGAGCGATGGTGGCGGTTTTGGTCGCGCCGGTAATGGTTTGCAGGAGGCGAACAGTTTGCGGTTGCCAGCCGTGGGGCTCGGACTTGTCGGCCTTGCGGAAACGGATCCAGCCGGGATCGGGCAGGTCTTTGGTGGCCGCGACGGTGACGAGCGGGCCGCTGTCGCCGGAATCGGGGGCGTCGGATGCGTCGGAGGGAGTGCGGGAGCCGAGCCAGAGGTCGCGAATCTGAGTTTCGAGTTCAGGGAAGCCTATACCGCCGATGGGAGCGGGCGTGCCCTCGAAGCAGCGGGCGACGACTTCGTTGCTGAGCCCGAGGCAGTCGAAAAGGTGGGAGGCGCGATAGCTGTCGACGACGGAGATGCCCATTTTGGACATGATCTTGGCCAGGCCGAGGTCGAGGGCGTGCAGGAGGTTGGCTTCGCCGGATTCGGGATTGAGGTTGCGGGCAGTTTCCAATGCGAGCCAGGGACAGATGGCGCCCGCGCCCATGCCGAGCAGGACGGCGGCGTGATGGAGGTCGCGGCAGTCGGCGGCTTCGACGGCGAGTCCGACACGGACGCGCTCGCCGGCTCGGATGAGGCCATGATGGACGGCGCCGAGGGCCAGCGCCATGGGCATGGGGATGGCGGTTTCGCCACAGCCGCGGTCGGTGAGCAGGAGAACGGCCGCGCCGCCGCGAACCAGTTCGATAGCTTTCGCACCAAGGTCGTCGAGAGCTGTCAGGAGATTGCACTTCGGGTGGAAAACGCAGTCGAGGACGGCGAGCGGCAGGTTCCCGGCGAGGTCATGCTTCCGGCGGTGAAGGGACTCCATCTGCGCGAGGGAGAGAAACGGCGACTGGAGCGACAGGCCGGGCAGGCGCTCGCGGGTATTCAGGATGTGCGGCCACGGGCCGAGGCGGGTGTGCAGCTGGATGACGCAGGCCTCGCGGAGCGAGTCGATAGGGGGGTTGGTGACCTGAGCGAAGCGCTGGCGGAAGAAGGCGTAGACGGGCCGCGGAGTGCGGGCAAGGGGCGCGATGGGCGTGTCGTCACCCATGGACCAGACCGCATCTTTGGCGTCGGTGGCCATGGGCTTGAGGATCATGGTGACGTCTTCTTTGGTGTAGCCGAAGGCGAGCTGGAGGCGGTTGAGCTCGGCGGGGTCGACGGGCGGGACAGGCTCTGCGGCTTCGAGGGTGGCGTTTTCGAGGAGCTTCTCGTATTCGGGCGCGGAGGCGTCGAAGAGGGCCTGGAGCTCGTCGTCCTCGTAGAACTGATGGCGGTCCAGATCCGCGAGAAGCATCTGGCCAGGGCCGAGGCGTCCGCTGTGGACGATGGTCTCGGGGTCGAGATCAACGAGGCCGGCTTCCGATCCAGCGACGACGAGGCGATCTTCGGTGACGAAGAAACGACAGGGACGGAGGCCGTTGCGATCGAGGGCGGCGCCGATGAGGTGGCCGTCGGTAAAGGAAACGGCGGCAGGGCCATCCCATGGCTCGATGCAGTCGCCATGATAGGCGAGGAAGGCGGAGTGCTTCCCTGCTCCGGCGGGGGGAATGACCATGCGCACGGATTCGGCAACGGTGCGGCCGTTGCGGGCGAGCAACTCGATGACCTCGTCTAGGCTGGTGGAGTCGGAGCCGCTGGGAGTGAAGATGGGGCGCAGGTGGTCGGGAAGCGTGGCGGCGCGCGCGGTCATGCGGGCGCGATTGCCCCAGATGGTGTTGATTTCGCCGTTGTGGCCGAGGATGCGGAAGGGCTGGGCGCGATCCCAGGAAGGTGCAACGTTGGTGGCGTAGCGCTGGTGGAAGAGCGCGAAGGGGGTGACGAAGCACAGATCGGCGAGGTCGGGATAGAACTCCGGCAGCAGGCGCGCATCGCACATGGCCTTGTAAATGACGGAAGAAGTCGAGAGCGAACAGACATAGCCTTCGGTGGCGGCGCGCTCGAACTGCTTGCGGGCGAGATAGAGGCGGCGATCGAGGTCCTGCCAGGAATGGGCGCCGGGAGCACGATCGGTAGCGACCACCTGGCGGATGACGGGTAGCGTGGAAAAGGCGATTTCGCCCAGGATCTCGGGAAGGGTTGGCACCTCGCGCCAGCCGAGGACGGCAAAGCCGTGGGCGCCGAGGGCATTTTCGAGAGAGCTGACCGCGGCCGCGGCGGCAGGCGGGTTGGCGGGCAGGAAGACCATGCCGACGGCGAGCGGCTGCGCGGGATCGAGCGAGAGGCCAGCGGAAGCGAGAATCAGGTCGCGGGGGATGGCGGTATGGATGCCGATGCCATCACTGGACTTGCCGTCGGCGGCCACGGCTCCGCGGTGCGCGAGACGGGCGAGCGCGGTGAGCGCCTTCGCGAGGATGTCATGCGAGGGGCGATTGTCCAGGGTGGCGACGAAACCGACACCGCACGATTCGTGGTCGAAGCGCGAATCGATAAGCGAGGGGCGGGAGCCGCCGGTCGACAAGGCCGGTTCAGCACAAGTTCTCGTTCCCATATCCAACTATAACGGCGTTCCTTTTCGCTGGCGACGCGCAGCGAGGATTTTTTCGAAGAAAAGTGCGGCGGCTGCAGGGAAAAACCCCTTACTCAGTCTTGACAACGGCGCACTTGCATATTTATACATCATTCCTGTATTTTTATACACAGAGGCGCGGCGGGCGGAAATCGGCTCGCCGCGATTTTTCGTGTGAGCAAACAGGAGCGTCACAGCGCGATTCAGCACCTGGTGGCCGCGGAGGCGATTACCAGCCAGGACGAGCTGCGCCGCAAGCTCATGCGGCGGGGCTTCGACGTAACCCAGGCGACGTTGTCGCGGGATATCCACGAGCTGCGGCTGTACAAGGGGCCCAATGGTTACGCGGTTCCCAACGGCAACGGGCATGCGGAGGAGGAAGAGGAACAGCCCTCGGTGGATGAGTTGCTGAACAGTTTTGGGCTGACGGTGAAACAGGCGCAGAACCAGCTGGTGCTGCGCACGACCAGTGGCGGGGCGCAGCCGGTGGCGCTGGCCATCGACCACGAGGCGTGGAACGAGGTGGTGGGAACGCTGGCGGGGGACGATACCGTGCTGATTATTTGTCCCGACCCCAAGCGAGCGGCGCATTTGCGGGAGCGGGTGGAACGGATGATTGGGTAGTACAGGGCACAGAGCGCAGAGTTCAGGACACAGAATAAGCGGCGACAAAAAGAATCGATCGACGCAACGAGAAGTCAAAAGGAATTTGCGGTTGGGAGCACCTGAAGGAATGGAGACAACAGTGCAGACGGCGGTGATGGGCGTGAGCGGGTATGCCGGTATGGAGCTGGCGCGGCTGTTGCTGCGCCATCCTGCGCTCGAGGGCGTGCCGTCGCTGTTTCTGAGCCGCCCGGAGAGCACGCCGGAGCCGCTGGCGGCGGTTCATCCACAATTAATGGATAACAACGGCACGGGGCTGGGACCCGGCGGGCTGACGATCGAGCCGTTCTCGTGGGAGCTGCTGCGAGCGCGCGGAGTTAAAGTGCTGTTTCTGGCTACGCCCCATGAGCAGTCGCGGACGTGGGCGCCGCTCGCGCTGGAGCATGGGCTGCGCGTGATCGATCTGAGCGGCGCGTGGCGGCTGGGTGAGGCGGAGCATCGCTCGGTCTATAAATTTGAGGACGAGGGATCGGCGGTTGCCGCCAACGTGCAGACGAAGAC
>JBAUGH010000214.1:0-4728 GCA_049679565.1 Acidobacteriaceae bacterium | reverse complement strand
CGTCGCACCCTCCGCGCCCCGCACCTCGAAACCGGGCTTAAAGGCGAACGCGCCGCCTTCTTCTGGCTCCGCCGTCATGGATACATCGTCGTAGCGCGCGGCTGGCGCTCCTCGCGCGCCCGCGGCGACCTCGACCTCATCGCCTGGCACCCTGAACCCGAGGGCGACACACTCTGCTTCATCGAGGTCAAAACCCGCACCACCCGCGCCGTCGCCCCCGCCGAGCTCGCTGTCGACCGCGATAAGCGCCGCACCCTTCGCCGCCTCGCCCGCCACTACCTCCGCCAGCTACCGCACCGCGACATCGCCACCCGCTTCGACATCCTCTCTATCTATTGCGAACCCGGCCTGCCGCCCGACTTCGAACACTTCCCCAGCGCCTTCGGCTGGAACGAAGCGAGCCGGTAACCTTCTGCAGGATTGGTTCCTGCGCGAAGCGCGCCCGCCTGGACGGCCAGTCCCTCCCGGCTAGTCCTTATACTGACTCAAGACCCATGCCCAACTTCCTTCCCGTCGATGAGCAGCTCGACCTGCTCCAGAAAGGCGCGGCGGAAATCATCCGCGTCGACGAGCTCCGCGCCCGCCTCGAGAAATCCCGCCAGACCGGCGTCCCTCTCCGCGTCAAGGCGGGCTTCGATCCCACCGCCCCCGACCTGCACCTCGGCCACACCGTCCTCATGCGCAAGCTCAAGCATTTCCAGGACCTCGGCCACCAGGTCATCTTCCTTGTCGGCGACTACACCTCTCTCATCGGCGACCCCACCGGCCGCAACGTCACCCGCAAGCCGCTCACCCGGCAGCAGATCGAGGCGAACGCCAGGACCTACACCGACCAGGTCTTCCGCATCCTCGACCGCGAGAAGACCGAGGTCCGCTTCAACTCCGAATGGCTGGGCAAGCTCACCTTCGAGGACATCATCCGCCTCGCCGCCAAGTTCACCGTCTCGCAGATGCTGGAGCGCGCCGAATTCCACGCCCGCTTCCAGAACGAGCAGCCTATTTCCCTCCACGAGCTGCTCTACCCGCTCGCCCAGGGATACGACTCGGTCGCCCTCAAAGCCGACGTCGAGCTGGGCGGGACCGATCAGAAGTTCAACCTCATCGCCGGCCGCGAGCTGCAGCGCGACTACGGCCAGCCGCCCCAGATCGTCCTCATGACCCCCATCATCGAGGGCCTCGACGGCGTGCAGAAGATGTCGAAATCGCTCAACAACGCCATCGGCATCCACGAGCCCCCGCAGGAGATGTACGGCAAGCTCATGTCGATTAACGACGAGATCATGGGGCGCTACTGGACCCTGCTCACCGACCTCCGCCAGTCAGAAATCGACACCATGAACGCCGACATCGCCTCCGGTGCGCTCCATCCCATGCAGGCCAAGAAGAACCTCGCCCGCACCATCGTGGCCGGCTTCTGGGGCGAGCAAGCCGCGGACCAGGCCGGCGAAAACTGGGCGCGCCAGTTCCAGCAGAAGTCCGATGACGTGGAAGGACTCGAAGAGGTGACGATCCCCCTCGCGGAGATTGCCGGCCCCGCGGACTCAGGCCACACGATCCGCGTACCGAAGCTGCTCGTCCGCCTGGGACTCGCCGCGTCGGGAGCCGAAGCCAACCGCAAGCTCGCTGAAAACGCGGTCCGCATCGACGGTGAAACCATCACCGCGCCGACTCTCTCGGTTTCGGCGCTCCCCGCCCGGCTCACCGTACGCGTGGGCAAGCGAGCCAAAGTGGCGGTCGTCGAGTAGCTGGGCTACCAGCTACTGGCTGTCCTTAACGAATCACCTTCAGCGCCGCGCGGAACAGCTCGTCGAAATCCTCGCCGGCCGCCTTGTCCTTCTCGACCGCGGTCTCGATCGCCTTCAGCGCCGCCGGCCGCTGATACCCCAGGTTCACCAGCGCCGACAACACATCGTCCGCCGCCGGAGCGAGAGGCCGGTGCGCCGTCGGAGCCACGGCCAGATCTTCCAGCTTCTCCTTCAGTTCCACCACCAGCCGCTCGGCCAGCTTCTTCCCCACTCCAGGAATCAGCGTCAGCGTCGCGTGATCCTGCGCGCGAATTGCCTCCACCGTCCGCTCCGGATTCAGCCCGCTCAGGATCGTCACCGCCAGCTTCGGGCCAACGCCCGACACCGTGATGAGCCGCTCGAACAGCCGCTTCTCGTTGCGGTCCATGAACCCAAACAGCGCCAGCGCATCCTCGCGCACGTGGGTGTAGATGTAGAGCGACACCTCGGCTCCCTCGCCCGGCAGTGCCGTGAACGTGGGCACGCTGATGGTGACGTCGTAGCCCACGCCACCGGCTTCGACAATCGCCTGTCCCGGTTGTTTCGCGAACAGCTTCCCCCGCAAATGCGCAATCATAAAACCAACCTTGTCATCCTGAGCGAGCCATCCAAATCCGTCGCGCTTGCTCCTGGCGCGACAATCAATCCAGCCGCGAGTCGAATGGACCTGCTTTTGGCCAGCCGACCCCAGCCACTGTAGTCGGCGCCCAACACAACTGCTTCACTTCTTCGCCCACTGATCCACCCAGTCGTTCACCGTCTTGTACCAGAGCTCCGAATTCTGCGGCTTCAGCACCCAGTGTCCCTCATCGGGGAAATACAGCATCTTCGACGGCACTTTCATCCGCTGGAGCGTATCGAACAGCTGATATCCCTCGGACACATCCAGCCGGTAGTCGAGCTGCGAGTGCACCACCAGCGTCGGCGTCTTAAAGTGCGTTTCCGCCAGCATCGGCGACCACTCCCGATAGAGCGCCCGATTCGACCATGGCGTCCCCTTGAACTCCCACTCGTTGAACCACAACTCGTCGGTGGTCCCGTAGGCTGACTCCGTATTGAACATCCCGTCGTGGGTCACGATGCACTTGAAGCGGTCGGTGTGGCCGAGGATCCAATCGGCCATGTACCCGCCGTAGCTCGCGCCCAACGCGCACTCGCGCGTCTTGTCGATAAACGGATAGTGCTGTTCGGCATAATCGAGCCCGCGCATCAGATCGATGTAGGGCTTGCCGCCCCAGTCGCCGTTCACGCGATCGATGAACGCCTGGCCGTAGCCCGTCGAACCGCCCGGATTGATCATGACGACGACATAGCCATTCGCCGCAAACAGCTCCGGATTCCACCGATACGACCAGGCATCGCCCCACGCGCCCTGCGGGCCGCCATGAATCAGGAACTTCACGGGATACTTTTTCGAAGCATCGAACCCCGGCGGCTTGATCAGGAAGCCCTGCACCTGGACTTTGCCCACCGAAGGAAACCAGAAGGATTCCATCCGGGGAAGATCGAGCTGATCGATGATGGCATCGTTCAGGTGGGTGAGTTGAACCTCACGGAGAGGCTGCGGATCCGCGATCGACCGGCAGGGTGGTCCGCATCCTGTGCTGGACGCTGCGTGTCCTACCAACGCCGAATCAAGGGCCACGATCTCTGCGGGCGTGCGGACGGACATACGAGTGGCCACGAGAGTTCTGCCATCGGCGATTGAGTGCAAATCGCCGTATTCACCATCCGTCGTCAGTTGCGCCGGCTTGCCCGCGGAGAGATCGCTGCCCAGATTCACAGAGTAGATCTGCTCTTCACCCTTATCGCCGCCGGTGAAATATATTCCTCTGAAACCCTGCGCCCAGGTCTCCTCATCCACCCACCGGTCGAACTTCGGCAGCACTTCTTTAATCTGTTTCTTCTCCCGGTCGTACACCACCAGCCGGAACCGATCGCTCTCATAGCCAGCCCGCTGCTGCATGCGCCACGCCATCCACCGCCCATCCGGCGAATACCGCGGCGTAAAATTCCCGCCCGCGCTGGTCGAAATCTTCACCGGCTGCGCGTCGTTTACCGGATTCCCCGCCTCATCGAACAGCCGCAGCGTATAAATTGCCACGCTCGTACTCAGCGCCGGATCATCGACCTTCTTTTCCTCGAACGCGATCTCCCGCCCGTCCGGAGCGAAATCCCATCCATCGGGTTCTCCCAGCGAAAACGGAGGCACATCGTGCTCGTCGCCCGGATTCAGATCGCGAAAGCTCCCATCCTCTATCGACGCCAGGAACAAATGGCTCCGCTTGTCGTCGGTGAAGGCGTTCCAGTGCCGGTACAGCAGATGCGTGAAGATCTTCGCCTTCACCTTCGACTGCGCCTGCTCGTCGTCGCGCTTCTTGTCGCAGGCATCCTCATCCGCGCCCGGCGGAGCAATTCCAGGCCCGGGGCCAGCGCTACATTCCGGATAGACCTCCGATGTAAACAGCACATGCTTCCCGTCCGGCGACCACGTCACGTTATCGGCTTCCGTGCGGATGTGGGTCAGCTGCCGCGCCTCGCCCATCGTGCCCGTCGCCCCATCGAAATCCGCCAGCCAGATCTGTTCGCTCCCGCCGCGTGTGTTGAGGAACGCAATCTGCTTCCCGTCCGGCGAAAAGCGTCCCCGCATCTCGCCTGTCCAGGCTGTGAGCGCCTTCTCTTCGCCGCCGCTGACCGGCACAATCCACAGGTGGGGCGTCCTGGTGTTCTTCGCGAGATCGACATCCGTAACCGTGAACAGCACCCATTTGCCGTCCCGCGACACGTCCAGGTCCCCGAGCCGTCGCATCTGCATCAGGTCGTCGAAGGTCATCGGGCGCCGCCCGGCGGCCTGGTCTGCAGCGCCAGTCTCCGCGGCACTCTGTCCCAGGGCCCCGCCGACGCATCCCGCAGCCAGCCCCAGCATCAGCGTCCAACACACCTG
>JBAUGH010000213.1:0-3526 GCA_049679565.1 Acidobacteriaceae bacterium | reverse complement strand
GATCCACCCCGCCGTCGGTCCGGCTCCCGATCGACATCCCGTGCCCGTTGTAGAAATGGTTGTCGATCACCGAAATATGCGACGCCGGTCCACCCGCGCTCGACGACGTCACCGCTACCTCGTCGTCCCCCGTATGCAGGAAGCAGTGCGCAATCGTCACGTTGCGCGAAGAGCTTGGATCGATCCCATCCGTATTGCGCGCCGTCTTCGGCGTCATGATCCTCACCCCCCACGCCGTAAACCCATCCGTCCCCCTCACCGCAACGTGATACCCCGGCGAGTTGCGCAGCGTGATCCGGTACAGCGTGAAATTCGTCGAGTCCCGCACCAGCAGGATCCACGGCACGCTCTGCGCCTTGTCCTCCACCTTCGCTTCGTGCGCCAGATCCCACCACGTTACCTTCTGCCCCAGCAGCGTTGCGCCGCCGCGCCCGTCGATCGAACCATCGCCCATGATCCCGCTGCCCGCCGTATGATCCGCGGTGATCATGCCCCTGCAGCCGTGGCCGTGCTCGTTCACCACCCCGCAGCTTCCCGGCGTAATGTCGAATACCCGCGGATTGCTCGACGCCGCCAGCACCGTGTTCGCGTCGATCACCAGCGTCACCCCCGACTTCAGCGTCAGCGGTCCCGTCAGAAACACCTCGCGGCCGCCCTTCGCCCGCAGCACCACCGCCATCCCCGGCGCGCATCCGTCAATCGCCTTCTGGATCCGGTCTGTGTCCAGATGCCGCTCCTCCGCATCCTTGAGGACTCCATTCCGCGCCGTCAGCTCCGCCCCCAGCATCACGCACGTCTTCGGAATCTTCGGCTCCGTCACCTGCCTCGTGTCCTGTGCCCGTGCAGCGGTCCCGCAAACCGCCGCCGCCACCGCCATCGCCGCAATCCAGTGCCCCGCGCGCATCGTCCCTCCTTGCGCTCCAGTTTTGTTGGTTATCGTGCCGCGCGGGTCGCCTCGCGGCTGCGTCGCGCGCCCCGGACCGTCTCCTGAAAAGCCGCCCCGTCGCTGGCTCTGCCCGCTTCCCCCGCTCCGCGCGGCTCGCTGGCCTGCGCCGTCTCCGCGTTCTTCAGGTGTTTCTCCATCAGTTCCATCGCCCGCTGCCCGTTGCGCCCCCGGATCGCCCGGTAAATCTCCCGGTGAATCTCCGCCGACTCCTTCAAATCCGCTGCATGCTCCACCGTCTTGCGCCGCGCCTCGTACAGCGCCGTCACCACCGTCTCCATCAGCCACGCCAAAATCGGATTCCCCGATGCCCGCGCAATCAGCCGGTGAAACAGCACGTCATGGATCAGGTATTCGTCCGGATCGTCGCAGGTCGCGTACATCTCCGCCACTTCTTCCGACAGCGCCGCAAAATCTCTCTCCTGTCCCCGCTCCGCCGCCAGCGCCGCCAGGCTGCGCTCCAGAATCGTCCTCGCCTCGAACATCTGCCACGACTGGAAACCGTGCAGCGCCCGCAGCAGGTCGAACGATCCCTTCCCGATCTCCGGAGGCCCGTCCGCAACGAACGTTCCCACCCCATGCCGGATGCGCAGCACCCCCATGGCCGCCAGCGATCCGATCGCCGACCGCAGCGTCGCCCGGCTGATCTTCAGTTGGCGCGCCAGTTCCCGCTCCGGCGGTAGCTGATCCCCCGCCTGCAGCGAGTGCTCTTCAATCGCGCTGCGAATGTAGTCGATGGCTTGCTCAACCAGCGGATGGCCGGATTCCGGCGGAAGTTCGGCTGACATGGGGGTGCGGCGACTCCTCTCTCCAGTAAAACAATCTGCGCCAGAGCACGGCCACCAACCTCACCCGCAGATCGCATCAGGTCTGACCACTCTCAACTATCGCGAACTCTAGTGGCACCGCTGCAGCAATGTCAAGATACCGAAGAATCAAGCACTGAAAATTAGTTCGGTACCCGCCCGAGGATAACGGCCCGGACATCCCAACCCCGCCGCGCCCGCTGCCGGCCTGCCGCGCCGGCGCATAAGGTCAGACCACGTTCACCCAAAACGGGTGCAGCCACCCTACTGCATTCCCCGCCCTCGCCGATCCCTGCACTGTCCTTGCCATGACAAATCCTTCATAATCCCCGTCCCGCTCAGGATCGCATCTGCGTCTCCCCCCTGACTTGTTTACTCTTGGAGGGAATGTGGAGGACAGCTCAGGAATGCATCGGGGGCGCGATCGCGATCCTCGCTCTGGGGACCTGCGTCTCTCTCGCGTCGCCCAGTGCCGCGCAGATCGTCCCCGGGACCGCCACACCCCAGGCGCCCGCGCCCTCTCTTACTCTCGACCAGGCCATCGCCGCCGCCATGGCCAACGATCCCATCTACGCCTCCAGCCTTGCCGCTGACGGAGCCGCGCAGATGGATCACGCTCTCGCCCGCAGCGCCCTGCTCCCCAATGCCGCCGCCCACGGCCAGTATCTCTACACCCAGCCCAACGGCGTCCGCAACCAGGCTGGACAGATCGGCTCCCAGGCCGCGCCCCGCTTCATCGCCAACAACGCCATCCGCGAATACGCGGCTCAAATCATGGTGAACGAAAATATCGGCGTCGCCGGCTACGCTGACCTCCAGCGCACCCGCGCCCTCGCGCTCCAGGCCGCCGCCGATCTCGAAAGCGCCCGCCGCGATCTCATCCTTCGCGTCGTCCAGCTCTACTTCGGCCTGCTCGATGCCCGGAACAAGCTCCAGGTCGCCGCCCAGGCCCGCGACGAAGCCGCCAGCTTCGACAGCCTTACCGGCAAGCTCGAAAACGGCCGCGAGGTCGCTCACGCCGACGTCGTCAAAGCCGACCTCGAGCTCCAGCAGCGCCGCCGCGAATGGAGCGATGCCTCTCTAGCCGAAGAACGCGCCCGTCTCGACCTCGGCACGCTGCTCTTCCCCGATCCCCGCACGCCCTACACCCTCTCCGTGCAGCCCGCCCCCGCTCTGCCTTCCGAGCCGGAAGTCGAAGCCCTGGCCGCAAAACAGAATCCCGACCTGCGCAGCGCCCTTGAAGCACGCAAAGCCGCCGATGCTGCCGTCCTCGCCGCCCGCGCCGGCTACCTGCCTACCCTCTCCTTCAACTACAGCTATGGCATCGACGCCCCGCAGTTCGCCATCTACGGGCCTGACCGAGTCCGCAACCTCGGCTATTCCGCTTCCGCCTCCATCGACTTCCCCGTCTGGGACTGGTTCGCTACCCACGACAAAGTGAAGCAAACCGAGCTGCAGCAAAGAGCCGCCCGCATCGCGCTCACCGCGATGCAGCGCACCCTCATCGCCCAGTTGCAGGAGTTCTACCACGAGGCCCAGGTCGCCGGCGGCCAGGTCGCCTCTCTCCAAACCAGCGTCGATACCGCCCAGGAAAGCCTTCGCCTCACCAAACTCCGCTACCAGGCCGGCGAAGCCACCGCCCTCGAAGTCGTCGACGCCCAGTCCTCCCTCGCTCTCGTCGAAGCCCAACAGGCCGACGGCCTTCTTCGCTATCGCGTCGCCCTCGCCAACCTGCAGACCCTTACGGGAGTGCTCTGACCTGCCATGACTCCTCGCT
>JBAUGH010000212.1:0-4680 GCA_049679565.1 Acidobacteriaceae bacterium | reverse complement strand
CGCAGGCCCAGCAACCGACGGTGCAATCGGGGACTACTCTCCTCGAGGCCGGCAATGCAGCCCAGGCCCGCGACGTCTTCGAATCCATCCTCACTGCCGACCCCGCCAGCGATGCGGCGCAGAATGGCGAAGTCGCCGCCAGTGAGCGCATCGCGCTCGACCAGCGCGCCCAGAAACAGATGGCTGACGCCCTCCAGACCCTCATGCGCGCCGAACGCTATGCGCCACAAAGCGGGCGCCTTGCCTACGATCTCGGCATTCTCGAAGATGAAATGCATCTCTACCCGGAAGCCACCGGCTCTCTGGACAAGGCCGAGCATCTCCACTTCGACGACCCCGCGCTCCTCTATGCGCAGGCCCGCGTCTTCCTCGACCGCCAGCAGTTGAATCCCGCCGAAGACAAGATGCTCGCCTATCTGAAACTGCGTCCCGGCGACGCCACTGCGTGGTACGGACTCGGCCGGATTTACCAGCTCGGCCTTCAGTTCGACAAGGCCCGCCAGGCGTTTCAGAAGTCCACCGATTTGCAGCCGGAGCAGACCGAAGGCTGGTTTCAGCTCGGCGACCTGGCCCTCAAACAGAATCGCGACGACGAGGCTCTCACCGACTTCGGCCGGACCCTCGCCCGCAATCCGCTGCATGGGGGCGCTCTGGCCGGAGCGGGCGAAGCCTGTTTCCACCAGAAGCAATATGAGCGGGCGCTCGACTACCTCAACCGCGCCGTTGCCGCCGCGCCCGACTACGGGCCCGGCCACTACTATCTCGGTCTCACCCTCGCGCGCCTCGGCCGCAGCGACGAATCCCGGCGCGAGCTGGCAGTGGCCGCCCGGCTCGCCGATGCCGAAAATCGGCAATCGAGCACCCGGTATCAGATGACACCCGCTCATCAACCGCAGTGACGCTGCGCGACCTGTCAGCGGCAGCCCGCTAAGCCTTTGCGTCTCTCACCCGCAGCACCAGAACCGTCTCATCGTCGAACCGGTCGCGCTTCCCCTGGAACCGTCCTACATCCGTCAGGATGCTCTCCGCCAGTTTCGACGCCGATTTGTGGTGATGCTTCTTCACCGTCGCGATCAGCCGGTCGTTGCCGAACATCTCGCCCGCCCGGTTCTGCGCGTCCACGATGCCGTCGCTGAAGAAGATCACCGAGTCGCCGGGCTGCGTCGCGATGGAGAACTCCTCCCACGTGGCGTTGGGAAACATGCCCAGCGGGAAACCCTCGGCCTTGATGGTCTCGATCTCCTCGCCCCGGCAGAACAGCGGCTGAACCGAACCGCCGTTGGCGATCTGCAGGGTCAGGTTCTCGTCGTTCCACACGCCGAACAGCATAGTCACGTACTGCGAATCGAGCTTCCGCTCCTGCAGCGCGTCGTTGAGCGTCTTCAGCATCTGCGACGGCGACAAATGCTGGCCCGCCACCGAGCGCATGATGCCGCTCACCAGCGCCGCGTACAGCGCTGCCGCGGCCGCCTTGCCGCTTACATCGCCCAGCGCGATGGCGCTGCGGTTCGCGTCGTACGGCAGAAAGTCATACAGGTCTCCCCCGATGGTGCGCGCCGGCAAAAAGCGCGCCGCAAACTCGGCCCGCTGGTGCTCCGGCTTGGTGGGAGGCAGCAGCCGCAGCTGCACCTCGCGCGCCATGGCCAGGTCGCGCTCCAGGCGCTGCTCCTGCTGAGCAACGCGCTGGTAGAGCTGCGCGTTCTCCAGAGCAATGGCAATCTGCGCGGCCAGCGTGGTCATGGCACGCTCGTGATCCTCGGTAAAGAAGTGCGCCCGGGTGTGTTCGATGTCCAGCACCCCGATCGCCGTGCCCTTGTACAACAGCGGCACCGTCATCTCCGACCGCGTCTGCGGATTCACCATGTGGTACCGCGGATCCTTGCGCACGTCGGGCACATGGATCACCCGCTTCTCCCGGATCGCCGCCCCCACCAGGCCGCGGTCGAGCGGGATGGTCAGGCCGCTGGGGGCCGCGCTGGTTTCCAGTGTTGCCCCCGGGGCAACCGTTCGCGGCCCGGCATTCGGGTTCGAGTCCCAGATGCCCCGCGGCTTCTCGGCCTGCGCCGCCTTCGTTTCGGAGCGATGCGTGACCCGCATCGACAGCCGGTTTTCCAGCAACTGATCGCGATCGTTCACCAGCCAGATCGACAGCATCTGGTAGTCGATAATCCGCCGCACCAGCTGCCCCACGCGCTGCAGCAGCTCGGTGGGATCGAGAATGGAGGTGATCTCCCGGCTGATTTCGTTCATCACCAGCAGCGTCTGCGCCTGCCGCGCCACCCGCGTGTACAGGCGCGCGTTCTCGATCGCGCCCGCAATCCGGGAGGCCGTCAACTGCAGCAGGTGCAGATGCTCGGGCTTGAAATAATTCGGCTGCTCCGACTGAATATCGATGACGCCGATCACCCGGTTTTTGGTGATCAGCGGTACCGCCAGCTCCGATCGCACCTCCGGATTGGCGTTGATGTAATTGGCCGCCTGGCTTACGTCGTTCAACAGCATCGGCTGCCGTGTCTGCGCCACCTCGCCTACAATGCCGTGGCCCATGCGTATCCGCAGCCGCTCGATCTCCGGCCGGTGGCCGATCTGGAACCTCATCCGCAGATCGTTGGTCCGGTCGTTGATCAGCAGGATGGCGAAGATGCGGTAGTCGATCACCGCCCGCACCAGGGAAGCAGTCCGCTCCAGCAGCGTTTTCAGATCGAGGGTGGTGTTGAGCGTATCGGCCAGCCGGACCAGGAACTCCGTCTGCAGCGGGTCGACGTGCACCTCCGCCGGCCGGGGCGGCGCTTCCGCCGAAACCGGACGGTAATCGCCTTCCCACGCGTGCTCTGCCCGTTCGGTCGGCTTATGCTGCGGATCGTCGCTCACGATTCTCCTGGTTGGGTCTGTTTCGTGGCTTGTTTCGTTGCGCACGGCGGCTGTGGGACCGAACCGACGGCCAACGCCGAACGAATGTCATCATACGAGGTTTTGCCGCTCGCCTGGGTCGCGGCTATGTCAGCAGGCCCTTGCGCCCGGAACCAGCCGGCTCAGTCGCCGCTCAGCTCCTTCACGATGGCCACGCCGGCGCTCGCCCCAATCCGGTTCGCGCCCGCTTCCAGCATCCGCCGCGCGTCGGCCAGGGTGCGAATGCCGCCTGAGGCCTTGACGCCGCAGCGCCCTCCGGCCACGCCCCGCATCAGCGCCACATCTTCCGGGGTTGCGCCGCCGGTGGAGATACCGGTGCTGGTCTTCAGGAAGTCCGCGCCGGCCGCGATTGCCAGCTCCGACGCTCGCAGTTTTTCCTCTACGTTCAGCAGACAGGTCTCGAGAATGACTTTCACGATCGAGCCGGCGCCGTGGGCCACCTCCACCACGCTGCGGATCTCCTGCTGTACAGCGTGGTTCTCACCCGACTTCAGCAGTCCAACGTTGATGACCATGTCCACATCGTGGGCGCCGATCTTCACCAGCGCCGCGGCCTCGTCCCGCTTGGTTGTTCCCAGCGAGGCGCCCAATGGGAACCCGACCACCACGCCCACCGGAATTCCGGTTCCGGCCAGTTCCGAGTGCGCCACCGCCACCCACGTGGGATTCACCATGGCGCTGGCGAACCCATATTCCGCCGCTTCCCGGCACAGCCGCACCACCTGTTCATGGGTGGCTTCCGGCTTCAGCAGGGTGTGATCGAAAACCGCCGCCAGCTGCTTCTTCGAACTCAGGGACTGCTGCGCGAAACTTTCCGCGTCGAACCCGACGACTTCCAGTTCTTCCTCGTCGTCGACCAGATGAATTTGTGTACTCATGTACTGCTGACTCCTTGAGGCCGCACTATGATCCGGGAAGCGCGTCCTTCCCGGCAATCCCACTGTCGGGTCCGTCCTCTAACGCCTCCGGTGGCATCAGGCAGATATCCGGCAGGTTCCGGTATCGCTCGGCGTAATCCATGCCGTATCCAATCACGAACTGGTTCGGAATGGTGAACCCGACGTAATCCGCATCGATCCGCTCCAGCCGCCGCGAGGGCTTGTCCAGCAGCGCGGCAATCCGCAGCGATTTCGGCTGGTGCTGCTCGAACAGACTGCGCAGAAAGTGCAGCGTCAGCCCGGTGTCCAGAATGTCCTCGACGATGATGACGTTCTTCCCCTCAATCGGCTGATCGAGATCCTTGATGAGCTTCACCGCCCCACTGCTCCGCTGCCCCTGCCCATAGCTGGAAACGGCGACAAAGTCGAACGTGTTGTCCACCGAGATGCTGCGCGCCAGATCGGCCAGAAAAATCGCCGCACCCTTCAGCACGCCCACCAGCACAATCTTTTCCCCCGCGTAATCCCGGTCGATCTCCTTGCCCATCTCCGCGACCCGATGGCGAATGCGGTCGCGGCTGAACAGGACTTCGAGTCCAGCGTGGATGCCCGTCGTGCTCACAGCTCAGATTATCTCCAGGCGAGCTGTGGAAGCTATACTGAAGTGACGTAACCTATGTACCCGTTTATTCATATTGGCCGCTTCTCCATTGGCACTTTTGGCATTCTGCTCTGGCTCGCGGCGGTGGCCGCCTGCTGGATCCTGCATCGCAATTTCCGCCGCTGGAAGATCGACGCCGATGCGATCAGCATCGTCGCCGTCTCGACCGTGGCTGGCGTCATCGGAGCCAAGCTCTGGCACGTCTTTGAAACCCCCGGCGCACTCATGCGC
>JBAUGH010000211.1:0-5204 GCA_049679565.1 Acidobacteriaceae bacterium | reverse complement strand
TGCGAGGGGTTATCGACGAGCTGATATTGTCCGGAAGCTTTCAGCGCGTCGTAGAACTGGTTGTAGCCGCGGCTGGGATCGCCGCTGAAGGGCTCGGGAAAGAGGCCGGCATCGCCGCCGCCGTTGGAGATGAAGAGGGTTTTGGCCGACAGGATGGCCGCGGGGACCGGGCCGGGGGCCGATTGGGCCAGCAGTGTTCCGGCAGAAAAGAGAACCGCGCAGAGAACGGCAGAGATTTTAGCCTTGCTCATAAGCTCCCTCCCTGGGAGAGATGAACCGTCGATGTGGACGTGTGTCAGGGCTGAATGGTTTCGCGCCTGGTTTGGTCCTGCAAAAAGCCGAGCGGCGGTTACTTTTTCCGGGCGCGCTCGCGCTGCAGTTCGCGCCACAACTCGCTTTTAGAGACGCCGCGCTCGCGGGCGATGCGCTTGAGGGCGTCTTTCTCTTCCAGGTGCTCGGTTTGCGCGAGGTGGGCGAGCCTTGCGGCAATGCTGGACTGCGGAGCGGCATCGGCCGTTCGCGGATGCGCCTGGATGAGCAGGACGATTTCGCCGCGGATGGTCTCGCGCTTGGTTAGCTCTTCGCGGACGGCGTGGACCGTGCCGCGGAGGAATTCTTCGTGGAGCTTGGTCAGCTCGCGGGCGATGACGATGCGGCAGTCTGCACCCCAGACGGCTTCGATGTCGGCGAGGGTGTCGAGAATGCGGTGGGGGGCTTCGTAGAAGGCGATGGTGAGGGGTTCGGAGAGGTTTTCCGCCAGGTTTTCGAGGGCGGTGCGGCGGGCTCCGGATTTGGGCGGGAGGAAGCCGGCGAAGAGGAAGCGCTCGGTGTTGAGCCCTGAAGCGATGAGGGCGGGGAGAACGGCGCTGGCTCCGGGGATGGGATAGACGGGAATGTCCTCGGCGATGGCGGCGGCGGCGAGGAGCATGCCGGGATCGGAGATGCCGGGGGTGCCGGCGTCGGAGACGACGGCGATGCGGGCGCCGTTTTTCAGGTCGGCGATCAGGGTACGGCTGCGTTCCGCCTCATTGTGTTCGTGGCTGCTGAGGGTGGGGGTGGCGATGGCGTAGCGGTCGAGGAGCTTGCGGGTCTGGCGGGTATCCTCGCAGGCGATGCGATCGACGGAGCGGAGGACGCGGAGGGCGCGGAGGGTGATGTCTTCGAGATTGCCGATGGGGGTGGCGACCAGGTAGAGGCCGGGCGCAAGGGGTTCGTCAGGCACGGTGGTCCCTCTTCAGCTACGTTCGTCGAGGCGCTCGATACGGCGGTATTCGGCGAGGAGGCCCATGCTGCTGCTGAGGTTCTGCCAGGTGACGATGCCGACGATGCGGCCGCTTTCGGCGACGGGGATGAGGGACATGCGGCCGCTGCCGATGCGGCGGATGAGGGCGCCGAGGGAGTCATCGGGCTGAGCGACCTGATAGGCGCGGGACATGATGGCCTGGATGTATCCATTGCCGCCCTGGCGCAGGGCCTGAATGATGCCCTGGCGGGAGATGACGCCGACGAGGCTGGCGCCGCGGACGACGGGGAAATCATCCTGCAGGCTGTGGATGGCTTTGTAGAGGGCGTCGGAGAGGGTATCGGAGGGAGAGAGGGTGTCGAAGTCGGTGAGCATGACGTCGCGCATGCGCACGGTTTCGACGACGGACTGGAAGAGGACGCCCTGATCTTCGAGCTGCGCGCCGATGAAGACGAAGAAGCCGCCCATGATGAGCCAGGGGCTGACGGCAGCGGCAACATGGGTATTGGGAATGGCGAGGAGGGCGAGACCGGCGACGACGGCGCCGATGCCGAGCATCTGGCCGAATCCGGAGGCGGCGCGGGTGGCCTGGGCGACGCCGCGGGCGCGGGACAAGCTGCTGCGCATGAGGCGACCGGCGTCGAGCGGATAGGCAGGGATGAAGTTGACCAGCGCCAGGGCGACATTGAGCCAGACGGTGGAGCGCATGAGGTGGCCGGGGGTGACGAGGGGAAGGGCGAGGATGGGGACGCTGGAGGTGGCGCCTTTGATGAGCATGGCGACGAGGCCGGCGAAAAGGAGGTTGGAGGCGGGGCCGGCGATGGTGAGCGCCCACTGGGCGGATCCCTCGATGGCGCGTTCGGACATGTCCGGACTGGCGTAGGAGAAGAGGCCTCCGATGGGGAGCAGGAGGATGCTGCGGACGGCGAGGCCATGCCAGGCGGCGGTGAGGGCGCGAGCGGCTTCGCGGCCGAGAACGGCGCCAAACAGGAGGATCCAGAGCATGACGCCGCGCCAGGCGGACTGGCCGGCGAAGTCGGTGGTGAGGACGCAGAAGAGCAGGAGGAGGAGAAAGAAATAGTGAATGCGCAGGTGCACACCGAACCAGCGTCCCAGGGGTAATGACCAAGCGCGCATTGCGATCTCCGGAGTCCTCCCGGTGTTTCATGGATGGCGCAGCGGACCTGAGCAACGGCACGAGTTCCGCTTCGATGACGGGTCTCGTACGCAGCCCAGGAAACTGCCGACATGTATGAAACACGCGGTCCACATTATTGTAGAGGGTCGGCCTGATTTGACGGCGGGAGACGGGATGCGGGTGATTGCGGGCGAGTATCGATCACGGGTTTTGCAGGCGCCGCGCGGCCTGGAAACGCGTCCGACGAGCGATCGGCTGCGGGAGACGCTGTTTAATGTTTTGGCGCCGCGGATTGGGGGGGCAGTTTTTCTGGATCTCTACGCGGGGTCGGGTGCGGTGGGCATCGAAGCGCTGAGCCGGGGGGCGCAGGAGGCGATCTTTGTCGAGCAGGCTGAGGCGGCGCTGCGGACGATCCGCGCGAATTTGACGGCGTTGGGTATTCGGGGAGGATATGCGCTGGAGGCGCGCGCGGTTGGGGCGGGGTTGCGGCGTCTGGCCGAGGCAGGACGGGCGGCGGACATCGTTTTTCTCGATCCGCCGTATCAGGCCGCGAAGGAGTACGCGGCGGCGCTGGGGCTGCTGGGCGGGGAGTGCGTTGGGCTGCTATCTGCCGGGGCGGTGGTGATCGCGGAGCATGAGAAGGGGCGCGATCTCGATGCGGGCTACGGAAGGCTGGCGCGGTCGCGCGTTCTGAAGCAGGGAGATGCGGCGCTGAGCTTCTACGGGATGGATTCCGGGGGCGCGTGAAAGCAGGCGCCGTTGCGCAGATCGACGGTGAAGGGAAGTTCGCGATCGGTGAGCAGGTCCCAGCCGAATCCGTGGAGCTGGTCATCGCGAATCCCGGTGAGACGCAGACCCTCGGCGGAGAGACGAGGTGTCTGCCACGCCTCGCCGTGAGCGCCCCAGGCCAGGAGGGCATGGTGGCCGGCAAAGAGCAGCAGGCCGTAATGCTGGAGCGGGCGCACTTCGAGGACCGGGCGAAAGGGCAAGTGGGTGCAGGACTGCGGGGCGCGCGTGTTCACGATGTAGGCGTAGCCGCCGGCGACGGCGCAGAGATCATCGGGCGCGGGGCAGGTCCAGAGACCGGCGGGCAGCGCGGGATCGGCAAATCCCAGAGCGAAGGTGGCGAGGAACGGTGGCGCGTCCGCGGGGCGGACGAGCACTTCGAGGGCGCCGCGCTCGACTTCTTCCGCCTCGCGAGGCCAGGTGAAGTGCTGTGGGGGCAGGATGAGCGGGCGTTTTTGCAGGGTCTCGGCTTCCCACGAGCGGGGGAAGGTGCTGTCGAGGTTCGTTTGCGCGGTCATGCGCCGGGATTGAAGTTCAGGATCCATTCGAGTTGCTCGGGGGTATCGGGAACCATGAAGCCGCGGGCTTTTTCGATGAGGCGGAGGGCGGGATCGGCTTCCCATCCGAGGGCGATCATGACCGAGGCGAGGAGCACGGTGGCGCGGCCGATGCATCCGCGGCAGTGCGCGCCGACGGCTCTGCCGGCTTTTACTTCATCGCGCAGCTCGGCGATGAGCTTGCGGAAGCCGGGCAGATCGGGGGGCGTGCAGCGGTCGAGGATGGGGTAGGAGATGAACCGCATGCCTAACTCTGTGGCGATGCGGCGTTCTTCGGTGAGGCCGAGGTCCTCGTTGTCCTCGGCGGTGAGCAGAGAGACCAGGATGTTGATGCCGGCGTCGCGGGCCTGTTCGAGGTCCGCCTGCAGGCCGTTGCCGCCCTGGGGGCGGAGAACGATGGCCAGCCGCGATGGCTGGGCTTCGCCGATCCAGAGAACGGTTTTCATGATTTTCCGGCGAGGAACTGCGCGAGGCGTTCGCGCACGCTCAGGATATGGGTTGGGAGGTCGAGGCGGCTGCCTTCTTCGAGGAGCGGGATGAGCTTGTCGAACTCGGGGCCGGAGTGCGATCCGGTGAGCGCGATGCGCACGGGGTGAAAGAGGTCTTTTCCTTTGGCGCCGGTTTCGGTCTTGATCTCGTTCATCCAGACTTTGAACTGCTCCGGCGTGACGGCTCCGGAGTGGTTGCGCACGCGAGCGGCGAGGGCGTCGAGCACTTTGGCGGATGATTCCGATGCGAGGATGGTCGCGTTCTCTTCGTTGGCGCGGGCGGCGGCTGGATCGAAGTGGAAGATGAAGGCGGCTTTGCCGGGGAGCTCGTCGAGCTGGCTCACCGCGGGCAGAAAGAGGGCGAGTAGCTTGTCGAACCAGGCTTGAATCTCGGGCGCGGCGGAGTCCTGCAGCGGGAGGAGGCTGGCAAAGTGCGGCCAGGCCAGCTCGGCGACACGTTCGGGATCGGCTGCCTTGAGGTAATGGCGATTGAGCCAGTGCAGCTTTTCCCAGTCGAAGACGGCGGGCGAGGCGGTGACGCGCTCGAGGCGGAATTCCTTCACCAGCTCGTCGAGGGAGAAGAGCTCGCGGGTTCCTCCTTCGGCGCCCCAGCCGAGCAGAGCCAGGTAATTCACCAGGGCTTCGGGGAGGATGCCCATCTCGCGAAAGCTGGCGACGGAGGTTGCGCCGTGGCGTTTGGAGAGGCGCTCGCGATCGCTGCCGAGGATGGTGGAGAGGTGGGCGAACTCGGGCGGCTTCCAGCCGAAGGCTTCGTAGATGGCGACCTGTTTGGGGGTATTGGAGATGTGGTCGTCGCCGCGGATGACGTGGGTGATCTCCATGAGCGCGTCGTCGAGGGTGACGACGTAGTTGTAGACCGGCATGCCGGAGGAGCGGACGAGGATGGGGTCGCTGACGGTCTCCTGGGGAAACTCGACCACGCCGCGGACGAGATCGTGGAAGCGCAGCGGATGCTCGGGAATACGCAGGCG
>JBAUGH010000210.1:0-3636 GCA_049679565.1 Acidobacteriaceae bacterium | reverse complement strand
ATCCAGAATCTGTCTCCGCTCGTCTCCCATCGTCATTCCCTCCCTCTCTGCGCTGCTTACGCCAAGCTCACCCAAACCCAGAACTCCCCGGTCTTTACCTCCACGCACGTGCGGCGCAGCGAACTGACGATGCGCCACGCGGTCCGGTACAACTCCACCCCATCCACGCCGATGAACACGCACACCAGCGCGATCAGCGGAAACAACACCAGCATCAGCGGCAGCAGAATGAGCCACACCAGAAACAGCGGGATCCAGAGACCCAAGCGGTGCTCTCGCGGGGTGCCCAGGTTCCAGTGCACCCGCACCCAGGCTGTCCAGGGAATCATGGCTTGCCCCCCGGTTCCTTCCCTTCGAGCGCCCGGATCGCTTCGTCCGCGGAGATCTCACCGCGGCCGAGCCGCTCCAGCACCTCGGCGCGCGGAACGCCGGGGTTGGTCTCGACAAACTCCAGGCTGGCTGCGATGCGGTTCAGCCGCGCCTTGATGGTCGGATAGCTGACGCCGAAGACCTGCTCCATTTCTTTGATCGACCCGTGGCTGCGGACGAAGGCCACGACGAAGACCTGGTCTTCGGCGCTGAGGCGGGCCAACTGCGGCAGCTCAAACGAGCCCTCGACGGCGATCTCTTTGCCGACCAGGCGCACGCGCTCGACGACGATCGGCTGTCCCTGGGTAAGCCGACTCAGCTCCTGCCAGTCGGTTCCGGATTTTGTGCCCTCGGCCATGCACCACTTCCCTTTCTTTGAACAAAATAGAGCTCGGCATGAAGAATGTCAAGACTTATATTGATTTTCTTAATCTATGGAGTCACGAATTGCTGAAATCGTCATTCTCTGCTTAAGAAAGCTCGCTCCAAAAGCAAGAGCCTCGCCGGGGCGACGAGGCTCTTTGCAGCTTCCCATTTCCTAACTGCCTGAAAAGGCTGGGTATCAGGCTACCGGATGGGCCTTCATCCAGTCCTCAATCTCCTGAATCTCCGCCGCGGTGAGGCGGAAGGTTGCTGCCGGGACGATGCCGTCCACCTGATCCGGGCGGCGGGCGCCGACGATGGCGGCGGTGATGGCCGGGTGCCGGAGCGTCCACGCCACCGCGACCACTCCAGCCTGGACGCCATGCCGCTGGCCGATCTCCTTCAGCTTCTCCGCCAGCGCGAGGTTCCGCTCGAGCTTCGGAGGCTGGAAGTTGGGGCTGCGCTTGCGCCAGTCGTCGTCGGGCAGGTCCCTGACACGCTCCGCGGTCATCTTGCCGGTGAGCAGCCCGGACACCATGGGCGAATAGTTGATGACGCCGATGTTGTGTTCCTGGCAGAAGGGCAGAATCTCGGTCTCGACGTCCCGACGCAGCAGCGAATAGGGCGGCTGCAGCGAGGTGATGGGGGCGATCTTCTGAAGGCGCTTCATCTGGGCGACGTTGAAGTTCGAGACGCCGATGTTGCGGACCTTGCCCTCTTCTTTGAAACGCGCCAGGGTCTCCCAGCCTTCTTCGATTTCGTCCTCGGGATTGGGCCAGTGGATCTGGTAGAGGTCGATGCTATCGACGCACAGCCGGCGCAGCGAGTTCTCCACTTCTTCCTGCAGCGAGCCGGCTTTGAGGCTGCGATAGATTTTGCGGTCGGGAAACCAGCGCATGGAGCACTTGGTGAAGACGTACGGCTTGCGGGCGCGCCCTTTGAGCGCCTTGCCGACGACTTCTTCGGAATGCCCGAGGCCGTAGATGGCCGCGGTATCGATCCAGTTGATGCCGGCGTCGAGCGCCTGCTGGATGGTGCGCATGGATTCGTTGTCGTCCTGCGCTCCCCAGGCAAACTCCCAATTGCCGCCGCCGATGGCCCAGGCGCCGTAACCAATGGGCGTCAGATGGAGGTCGGAGTTGCCGAGGACACGCGTCTCGAACTTCACGGAAGGAATGGTCGCCATGGTTGCTTCGATGCTCCTGCGCTGGAGATGGCTTCAGGAAGACGGGCCCGGTTTACGGCTCGATGAGGAACTTCCCTTCCCGCATGATGGGCTCGTCCTCGATCCAGATGTTGAAGCGCAGGCCGACAACATCGATATGGGTGGTCGAGCGCCATGGCGCGCCGGTGTGCTCGCCGTAGGGATTGCCGAAGGCGATGTGAATGCCGGGAAACTTCTCGTCCTGCAGGATGTTGCCGATCACGCGCTCGACGCCGATGTTGGTGCCGATGGCGAACTCGCCGACGCGGTCGGAGTTCTCGTCGGTGTGGGTGTAAGCCTCGAACTCCCGCTGGAGATCGGCGTTCTCGGAGCGGCAGCTGGCGATGCGGTTCTTCTCGATGGCGATGGTGAGGGGCGTTGTCTCCAGCAGACCGTACTGGGCGCAGAGATAATCCCCGACAACGCCGTCGACGACGAAGATGCCGTTGACTTCGCCGGGGGTGGTGAAGATTTCCCCGCCGGGCAGATTACCCCACTTATCGGGCGAGATGATGCCGGAGGTCTTGAGCCACTTGTACTCGGGATTCATCTCGGCGCGGATGTCGGTGCCGGCCGCGGTGGTGGCGCGGACGAAGCGCGCCTGCCGCGCCTTCTCGATGACTTTTTGCGAGAGGCGGTCAACGCGGTCGTAGTCGGCGCGCATGCCTTCGCACATGATCTGCGGCGTGATGTTGACCATGTGCGCGTGGCGCATGCGGCGACGGTTGACCACTTCGGTCATCTGCATGCGCGACTGCAGTTCGTTGCGCTGCACCTGAACGGCAAAGATGCTGACGTCGGACGATTCCATGTCGGTGAGGATTTCTGCGGGCATCGCGGTGAGCGGACGTGGCGCCAGGTCTTCGAGCACGAACGCATTCCAGCGGCAGCCGTTTGCCGCCAGCTCGTGCGCCAGCGAGGCGGCAATCGACGCGGTCGCCCGGTCGCAAATGAGCGTGACCTTTTCGCCGGGGTCAACACGGAGGCAGGTAGCAACCGCCGCGCGCGCGCCGGGCGTGAATTCCGCCGGAAAAGGCATCTCCAGCAGCTGCGAGCGGGAGTCCGGCGACAGAAGGCTCGGGGACGAAACGGTCATCCTAAGAGGCTACCTGAATTTTCGCAGTGCAGAAATATGGATGCGCAGACTGGGCCTACGGGCCGCCCGATTCACGCTACGCCCTGCGCGGCCGGTTCGAAGAGTCCCGCCTTCGTCTCCTCGGCCATGTAATCGACGACGGCTTTCAGATCGTTGGTCTCCTCAAACACGCGCAGCTGCCGGTCGGCGCCGGTGCCGGTTGTGAGGATGGTGCGGATCGACTCGATGGCTTCGCGGCTCTCCAGTTCGTCAACTACCGGATCGACGAGGTTGAGGTACTCCTCGATCAGGTCGCGCTCCGGCACTTCCTGCTGGCGGCCAAAGTCGATCAGCATGCCGTCCAGCCCATAACGCACGGCGCGGAATTTGTTCTCCATCAGCAGGGGTCGCGTGTATTGCCGGTAATCCTGATTACGCTCGTGCAGGCGATAGAGATAGGCGGCCGTGGCCTGGATGAGCGCGGCAATCGCTACGGTTTCCTCGGCGCGCAGGGGAATGTCGCAGGCGCGCACCTCGATGGTGTTGAAGAACGGATGGGGGCGGATGTCCCACCAGATCTTCTTGGCGTTGTCGATGCAATTGGTCTTGACCAGCAGGGTGACGT
>JBAUGH010000209.1:0-1724 GCA_049679565.1 Acidobacteriaceae bacterium | reverse complement strand
AAATTCGCTTGGGGGAGGACGTGGATGCGTTGATGCTGCGGACGAACTGCGGGCCGACCGATACGCCGCCGAGTGTGGAGGGCGCGGAGTAATGGAGGCTCGACGTGTGGTCAGCGGAGGTGGGGATCGGCAAGGCGCGCAGGTGGAGGTGTTGGATGGTTAGACTGGAGAATTGAACACAATCAGGAGGAGTATGTCGTTTCCCTTGCGTTCTCTTTTCGGGCTCTCCTTAGCCGCAGCTTTCTCTTTGACTTTGTATGGCCAGACCGCGTCGAACCCGATCAGGATCACTGCCGATCTGACCGATGCGCCGCGCAAGATGATTCACGCGCAGATGACGATCCCGGTGAGCCCGGGTCCGCTGACGCTGCTGTACGCGAAGTGGATTCCGGGCGAGCACATGCCGGACGGACCGATCGACAACCTGGCGGGGCTGGTGATTACGGCGAACGGGCAGCCGCTGACGTGGGTGCGCGACGACGTGAACATGTATGCGATCCATGTGACCGTGCCCAAAGGGGTGACGCAGCTGGATGTGAAAGACGATTTTCTGGCGACGGCGCCGCCCAGCGGATTTTCGGCCGGGGCCTCGACGAGCGCGAACCTGGCGCTGCTGAGCTGGAACGAGGTGGTGCTCTATCCGGCAGGGCATAAAGACGATGCAGATATCTCTGTGCAGCCGACGGTGATCCTGCCCCAGGGCTGGCAGTATGCGACCGCATTGCCGCGGATGGCGCCGGGCAAAGAGTCGGACACGCAGCCGTCCGCGGACGGCTCGGTACACTTCGACACCGTTTCGCTCGAGCAGCTGATCGACTCGCCGCTGCTGAGCGGGCACTATTTTGTGCAGTTCGATCTGGCGCCGGAGGTGACGCCGAAACACTACCTGGATATTGCCGCGGATGGCCCCGAGGATCTGAAGGTCCCGCCGGAAACGCTGGCGGGCTACAGCAATCTGGTGCGGGAGACGGGAGCGCTGTACAAGTCGCGGCACTATGAGAGCTATCACTTCTTAGTGACGGCCAGCGATCAGGTGGCGCACTTCGGGCTGGAGCATCACGAGTCGAGCGACGATCGCGTGGCGGAGAAGACGTTTGTGGACGACAATCTTCTGCTGCTGTCGGCCGATCTGCTGCCCCACGAGTTTACCCATTCGTGGAATGGCAAATACCGGCGGCCGGCGGGGCTGGCGACCGGGAACTACGAAGACCCGATGATTGGCAACCTGCTGTGGGTCTACGAAGGGCTGACCGATTATCTGGGCAACGTGCTGGCGGCGCGCAGCCATATCGAAACCGTCGCGCAGTATCGCGATTATCTGGCCGAGGATGCGGCCACGATGGATTACCGCCCGGGACGGACGTGGCGCGACCTCGAGGATACGGCGACAGCGGCGCAGATTCTCTACGAAGCGTCGGAGCAGTGGGACAACTGGCGGCGCAACACCGACTATTACGGTGAGGGGGACCTGGTCTGGCTGGACGTCGATACGACGATCCGCAAGCTGACGGACGGGAAGAAGAGCCTCAATGATTTTCTTGCGGCTTTTGAAGGGCTGGGCGGGAATACGCCACCGAAGGTAGTGCCGTATCACTTCGACGACATTGTGAACGGGCTGAACGCGGTGGCGCCGTACGACTGGGCAGGCTTCCTGCGCGAGCGGCTCACGAGCAAGTCGCCGCATGCGCCGCTGGGCGGGATCGAGAACGGCGGCTACAAACTGG
>JBAUGH010000208.1:0-1654 GCA_049679565.1 Acidobacteriaceae bacterium | reverse complement strand
GTTCCGGGCGCGAAGCCGGTCACGGTGGAGCACGTCAAAATCCACGGCGAGGCGCTCGAGGGCAATCTGGAAGGCGACGCCGTCGACCGCGACGTCTTTGTCTTTCTGCCGCCGGACTACAACAAGGACAAGCATCGCCGCTTTCCGGTGGTCTACGCGCTGCACGGTTTTTCGATCGGGGCCGAGCAGTGGAGCCACGAGATCCACGTGCCGCAGACGATCGAGGGCGCGTTTGCCCAGGGCGCGCGGGAAATGATTATCGTGCTGCCGGATTCTAAGACGCTGTACGGCGGGTCGATGTATTCGAGCTCGGTGACCACGGGCGATTTCGAGAAATTCATCGCCCAGGATGTGGTCAGCTACATCGATGCGCACTACCGCACCCTCCCCAATCGGCTGAGCCGCGGGCTGGTCGGCCATTCGATGGGAGGATACGGGGCCGCGCGCATCGGGATGAAACACTCGGACGTGTTCGGCAGCCTGTACATCATGAGCCCCTGCTGTCTGTCGCCGCGACGCGCGGGACCTCCCAATGCGGAGATGGAAAAGAGCCTGGAGGCGGTGAAGACGCCGGCCGACGCAGCCAGTCTGGGATTTTTTGCGAAGGCGCAAATGGCGTCCGCGGCCGCATGGTCGCCCGATCCGAAGAACCCGCCGCTGTATCTCGATTTGCCCTTTAAGGACGGCGTGGAGCAGCCCGACGTGCTGGCGAAATGGACGGCCAACGCGCCGCTGGCCTTCGTCGACCAGTATGTCGACAACCTCCGCGAGTATCGGGCGATTGCCATCGACGTGGGCGACGAGGACGGCTTGCGCTTCGACACCATGAAGCTGCACGACATTCTCGACACATACGGGATTGCGAACAGCTTCGAAATCTACCACGGCACGCATACCAGCGCCGTGGCCGACCGCTTCCAGAACCACGTGCTGCCGTTCTTCAGCAAAAACTTGTGCTTCTCGACCAACTGCAAATAAGGCACGGCGGCGAGATTCGGGAATTACGTTCAATCACTGAGGCGAAGGGGGACGCATGAGGAGCAGGACGGCAACAATTGCGCTGCTGGCCGCCGCAACGCTGGGGATCATCGCATCGGCGGGTGCTCAGCAGCAGGATGCGGAGAAGCCGGCCGCCATCGTTGCCACCGTCGACGCCGGGCAGACCGCTCCCCCGGTTTCAAAGTATGAGTTCGGGATGTTCATCGAGCACATCGGGCCGCTGATCTATCGCAGCCTGTGGTCGGAGATGCTGGACGACCGCAAGTTCTACTTCCCGATCACGTCGCAGGAGACGGCGACGCCCCAGCAGGGCGGCGGCTTCCGCGGGATGCAGTTGCGCAAGTGGCGGCCGGTGGGGCCGGAGGCGGCCGTTACCCTGGACGCGGATCATCCCTTCGTCGGCGATCACAGCCCGCGGATCGCGCTCGACGGCGCAACAGCGCGCGGCATCCAGCAGACCGGCCTCAGCCTGATGAAGGGGAAAAAGTACGTCGGCCATATTTGGCTGCGGGGCACGCCGGGGAGCAAGGTACAGGTTGCGCTGACCTGGGGCACGGGCGATCGCGACCGGCAAACGCTGTCGTTCGCCTCGCTCACCGAGACGTACCGGAAGTTTCCGCTTGCTTTCACCGCCGGGGCCGATTCCAGTGACGCC
>JBAUGH010000207.1:0-2803 GCA_049679565.1 Acidobacteriaceae bacterium | reverse complement strand
GCGTCATGGGCTGCTTCGGCGACGCATGGGACTTGCGGACGGCCGCATAATCCAGCCTCAACTGGGTCACAAACGCGGCCTTGTTCTCATCGCTCAGCAGGCTGGTGGTCACGGGCACGGCGCGGCTGGCGTCCAGGACATGGACCACCGGCTGGTTGTAGTGCGGCGCAATTTTGATCGCCGTGTGTGCGCGGCTGGTGGTGGCTCCGCCGATGAGCAACGGCAAGGTGAATTCCAGCCGCTCCATTTCCCTCGCTACGTGGACCATCTCGTCGAGCGATGGGGTAATGAGGCCGCTGAGCCCGATGAGATCGGCCTTTTCAGCTTTGGCCCGTTCCAGAATCCTTTCCGCCGGGACCATCACGCCCATGTCGATGACTTCGTAGTTGTTGCAGGCCAGCACCACGCCGACGATGTTCTTCCCGATGTCGTGCACGTCGCCCTTCACGGTAGCGAGCACGATCTTGCCCTGCGCCTTCACTTCCTGCCCGGCTGCCGCCATCGCCGCCTTCTCGGCCTCCATGAAGGGCGTCAGATACGCGACCGCCTTCTTCATCACGCGTGCCGACTTCACAACCTGGGGAAGGAACATTTTGCCCGCGCCGAAAAGGTCGCCGACCACGCCCATCCCATCCATGAGCGGGCCTTCGATCACGGCCAGAGGACGGCCCAGCTTCTGCAGAGCCTCTTCGGTGTCGGCGTCGATATACGCGTCGATGCCTTTGACCAGCGAATGCGAGAGCCGCTCCTCGACAGTGCCCTGGCGCCACTCCTCGGTCGGCTTCTGGGCCGCTGTTTCGCCGGACCCTGTCGCCTTGAGCGCCTCGCCGAACACTACCAGCCGCTCGGTCGCGTCCGGCCGCCGATTCAGCAACACGTCCTCGACCAGCGTCTTCAGCTCCGGCTGGATCTCCTCGTAAATCTCCAGCTGCCCGGCGTTCACAATTCCCATGTCGAGACCGGCCCCAATCGCGTGGTAGAGGAACGCCGCGTGCATCGCTTCCCGGACCTTGTTATTGCCGCGGAAGCTGAAGGAGATGTTGGAGACGCCTCCACTCACTTTGGCATGGGGCAGGTTCTCTTTGATCCACTTCGTTGCGCGAAGGAAGTCGACCGCGTAGTTGTTGTGCTCCTCCATCCCGGTGGCCACGGTCAGGATGTTGGGATCGAAGATGATGTCCTCGGGCGGAAAGCCGGCCTGGTCGACAAGAATGCGGTAGGCGCACTCACAAACACGAATGCGGTCCTCGAAGGTGGCCGCCTGGCCCTGCTCGTCGAAGGCCATCACCACTACCGCGGCACCGTACTTCCGCACCGCCGCGGCATGTTCGCGGAACTTCGCCTCACCTTCCTTCAGCGAGATGGAGTTGACGATGCCCTTGCCCTGCAGGCATTTCAGGCCAGCCTCGATGACTTCCCACTTCGAGGAGTCGATCATGAACGGCACCGCGGCCACTTCCGGCTCGCTGGCCAGCAACTGCAGGAAGCGGCTCATCGCGGTCACGCCATCGATCATCCCTTCGTCCATGCAGATGTCGATGACGTTGGCGCCGTTCTCCACTTGCTGCCGCGCGATGGAGACGGCTTCCTCGTACTTCCCGGCCTTGATCAGCTTCGCGAACTTCGGCGACCCGGCCACGTTGGTCCGCTCGCCGATCATGATGAAGACATTTTCCTGCTGGGTGAACGGGCGGGAACCGGACAAGCGCAGGGGAGTGAAGCGGGCTCCACTCCGCACCTCGATCGTCTCTGCTGAACGGGGAACGCTGGGCGCCGGGGCTCTCAGCGGCCTTGGCTCCTGCCGTTCGAGGGCTTTGGCGATGGCCGCAATATGCTCGGGCGTGTTTCCGCAGCAGCCGCCGGCAATATTGATCAGGCCGCCGCGGGCAAAGTCACCCAGATACTTCGCCATGTCGCCGGGCGCGAAATCGAAGCCGGTGGGAGACAGGGGATTGGGGAGTCCGGCGTTCGGATAGGCCGAGATCGCAACGTCCGCCTTCTCTGACAGCTCCTCGAGGAAGGGATACATCAGGTCGGGTCCGAGCGAGCAGTTCAGCCCTACGGAAAACGGCTGCACATGCTCGACCGCATCCCAGAATGCGGGGACGGTCTGCGCGGAGATCATGGTTTCGCCGCCGCGGCCGACGGCGGCTGAAATCATCACCGGCAGTTCCTGCTTCTTCGCGGTGAGGCCATCCTCGTCGAAAACCTCGCGAATGGCCACCAGCGCGGCCTTGGCGTTCAGCGCGTCGAAAATCGTCTCGACCAGCAGCAAATCGGAGCCGCCGGCGATGAGCGCGCGCACCTGCTGCTTGTAGGCGGTCTTGACCTGATCGAAGGTGACCACGCGGAAGCCGGGATCATCGGCGTCCGGCGAGTTTGACAGGGAAACCGTGAGCGGCCCCACCGCCCCGGCTACAAACCGCTGCCGTCCTGTAGCAGTGGCGACTCGATCCGCCCATTCCCGGCACTGCCGCGCGGACTGCTCGTTGATCTCCCACGCAAGATCGCCGAGGAACCGGTCGTCGATGATTTTCTGGTAGAAAGGCGGATCCTTCCTGCCTCCGCGCTCGCGCGGATCGTCGACGAAGAATTCGCTTTGCGCGATGCTGGTTGCACCGAAGGTGTTGGTCTCGATGATGTCCGCGCCCGCCTCCAGAAACCGGCGGTGGATGTCTCCGATCATCTCCGGCTGGGTCAGCGAGAAAAGATCGCCGTTATTGAGCAGATCCTTCTTTGCGTCCTGGAAGCGCTTCCCGCGGATATCGGCTTCCTTCATCCCGTAGGTGCGGATGGTGGTGCC
>JBAUGH010000206.1:0-2791 GCA_049679565.1 Acidobacteriaceae bacterium | reverse complement strand
GCCGGGTCGAGGGCCCCATGACGGAAGAAACTCCGTTCAACCCGTGCAGCGTGAAAGGCGAAATCCGCGCACAGATCGCGACCACTCTGCTCAACGAAGTCAAAGCCGGCTCGCTCACTGCGCTCATCGCCCGCGCCGCCGACTTCTACGGACCCGCCACGGCCACCGGCATCCCCAACGTCCTGGTGTTCGACGCTTACGCTAAAAACCAGGCCGCCTCATGGTTCGTCAACGACCAGCTTCCGCACTCGCTCACCTACACGCCCGATGCAGCTCGCGGCGTGCTCACCCTCATCGAGTCGGATGCCGCCTGGAACCAGACCTGGCATCTGCCGACCACGCCCAACCCGCCCACCGGCAGGGAGCTCATCGGCCAGGCCGCCGAAGCGATGCACGTCGCGCCCAAATCTCGCGTCCTCGCCCGCCCCATGATTCGCGTCTATGGCTGGTTCAAGCCGGTGGTCGGCGAGCTTTACGAAATGCTCTACCAATACGACAGCCCCTACCTCTTCGACTCGTCGAAATTCACGCGCGCCTTTGGATTCCCGGGCACGCCCTACGCCGAGGGCATCCGCGCCACCGCGGAATCGTACCGCGGTGCGCAGCGCCCCTGAGCCGGTTCCCGCAAGCTCGAATCACGGCTTCGGCAGCAACAGCGTCCATCCCTTCAGATACGCCGTCTTCGCCGCGGCCAGGGTCATCGTCTTGTCCACGCAAACCTTGCGGTAGAGCAGATCTTCCACTTTATCCTTCGTGAACGATCCGAAGGTGCCCGCGTGCGGTTCGAACCAGATGTTCTTCTGCGTATCCGATCCCCCCATCCAGTGCGGGAACCAGTGGTCGAACTCGCCGGAGTCCGGATCGGTGCCCGCAGGCCAGCCATAAGCGGCCAGGATCGCCTTCTTCTCCGCATCGGTTACGTCGCGCGGCCGTTCCTCGTTCGAAACGCACACCAGCGACGCGTTCATCTCCCCCGGGGTCAGCGCCGAATCCGGCACCGTGCAATACCCGCTGGACTTGTCGATGTTTTTCGCGCTGCAGTGCTGCTTCGCTGAGGCCGAACCGCCCGCCAGCATGAGGATCAAAAACAGCGTCGCTGTCGATCGCATAAGCGCCTCCACACCGAATCTGCCCTGCGGCCGCCCCCGCGCAGGATCACGATCCCCTTGTGCAGACACCCTGTCAGGGATGGGCGCCAGTCTAGCCTCGCTCCCGGTCCCCGTCAATCCGGTTTTCGCCAAACTCTCCGTCTACTGGCTGGCGCCACGCCCCAGAAGCCGCTCCCGGATGCCCGCGTTCGTCGCCATGTCCACGCACGTCCACGCCATCGCGAGAGCGCCGTCGATCATCGCCTTGTCCGCGTCCGCCGTGACGCAGTGCGCCGTGAACTCCGGCTGATGGTTCACCGCCGGCAGCGAGTTGATCCCGACCATCGGGTGGATCGACGGCATGGCCAGCGATACGTTGCCCATGTCGGTCGATCCCGTCGGCCGCGACCCCCACTCCCCCAGGTCGGGAAACTTCCGGCCCAGCGCCTCGGAGTTCGCCCGGTACAGCGCCGCCATGTCGAAGTCGTGCATCATCTCCGCGTACGGCTTGTCGCCGCCCGTGATTGCGACCTTCGCCCCCGTCGCCAGGCCGCCCGCCTCGAAGCACCGGTAGACCTTCGGCCGCAGATCCTTCAGCTGCTCCAGCGTCTCCGAGCGGACGATGTATTTCGCCGAGGTGTGCGCCGGCACCACGTTGGGCGCATCGCCTCCGTGGGTCACGATGCCGTGGATGCGGTCCGTCACCCGAATATGCTGCCGCAGCAAACCGATCGCGGTCTGCGCGACCGTCAGCGCGTCCGCCGCGTTGATCCCGATCTCCGGAAACGCCGACGCGTGCGATTCTTTCCCGGTGCAGTGCACCTCGAACATCGACGCCGCAATAATCTTCGCCTTCACGATGTCGAAGGGCGCCGGGTGCACCATCATCGACGCGTGGATGCCGTCGAACCCGCCCCTCTCCAGCAGCAGAATCTTGCCGCTGGCGTTCCCCACTTCCTCCGCCGGCGTCCCGATCACGCTGATCGTCAGCCCCACCTCATCGGCCACCTTCGCCGCGGCCAGCGCCGCGCCCACAGCCGACGCCGCAATGATGTTGTGCCCGCAGGCGTGGCCGATCCCCGGCAGCGAATCGTATTCCGCGCAGATCGCGATGTGGAGAGGGCCCGACCCGGCCTTTGCCCGGAAGGCCGTCGGCAAATCGCAGATCCCCTTCTCCACCGCGAACCCGGCTGCATCCAGCGTCTCGCACAGCCACTCCGAGGATTTCTCCTCCTCAAACCCCACCTCCGGATGCGCATGAATCCTGTGGCTCAGTCCAATCAACGCATCCTGGCTCGCGTCGAACCGCTCTTTGGCCGCCTCTTTGCTCTGCATCGCTCAGCTCCTGTCTCGAAGTGCGAAAACGATACCATGCTCCCGTGCACCTTTGCCCGGTTCCGCAAATCTGAAGTTCCGGAGATGCCCATGAAAGCTGCCGTCGTTCCGTCCTTCGATACGCCCCCGCAGTACGCCGATTTCCCCGACCCCACTCCCGCTGCCGGCGAGCTCCTCGTCCGCGTCCGCGCCGCCGCGCTGCATCCCATCGTTCGCGCTCTGGCCGCCGGCAAACACTACGGCAGCCGGGCGCAGTTCCCTTTCATCGCGGGCATCGACGGCGCCGGCACGCTGGACGACGGCTCCCGCGTCTACTTCGGCGCCACCCACCCGCCCTACGGTGCGATGGCCGAACTCACCCTTACCAC
>JBAUGH010000205.1:0-6036 GCA_049679565.1 Acidobacteriaceae bacterium | reverse complement strand
ATCCAGTGCTGGTCGATGGAAAAGTGGGACCTGGTCGCGCGCGCCGATCGCGATGGCGCGATGCTCTCCTGCGCCATCGCCCGCAATCCTCTGCGCTCCGCCACCATGAACGAGTGGCGGCTCGAAGAACTCTATGACTAACTACGTCGAGCTCCACGCCGCCAGCGCCTTCAGCTTCCTCGAAGCCGCCTCGCAGCCGGAAGACCTGGTCGAGCGCGCGCTCGAACTCGAGCTCCCGGCCGTCGCTCTGCTCGACCGCAACGGCGTCTACGGCTCCGCGCGCATGCACACTTCGGCCGAGCGCAACGGCATCCGCGCCCACGTTGGCGCCGAAGTTTCTACTTCTGTCTGGGGTTCAGCATCCCCTTCGTGTTCAGGCACCAGTCCTGCGCCGAAGGCGCGGTCAGCCGCACCGCAGGTGCCCAGTCCCCTGCCGCTGCTCTGCACCTCGCGCATCGGCTATCAGAACCTCTGCCAGCTCATCACCCAGTTCAAAATGCGCGAAGCCACCAAGGCGGAAGGCGCTGCCACCCGCGACGATCTCGCCCAGTACGCCGACGGACTGCTCTGTCTGACAGGCGGCGACGAAGGCCCGCTCGCCGCAGCTCTTACTACCGGAGGCGAGCGCGCCGGCCGCGCTCTGCTCGAAGACCTCATCGCCCTCTACGGCCGCGAGAATGTTTACGTCGAGCTCCAGCGCCACCAGCTTCCCGATGAGGAAGCTCGCAACCAGGCCGCGCTCCGCCTCGCCCGCTCCATGCGTCTCCCCATTGTCGCGACCAACGGTGTCCGCTACGCCAAACCGTACGACCGCGAAGTCCTCGACGTCTTCACCTCCATCCGCCACCACGTCGACCTCGACCATGCCGGCCGCCTGCTCACCGCCAACAACCACCGCTACCTGCGCAGCGCTGCAGAAATGGCGGCCCTCTTCCGCGATCTTCCCGACGCGCTGGGCAACACCCAGGAAATTTCGCAGCGGCTATCTTTCCAGTTAACCGACCTCGGTTACGAGTTTTCCCGCTACCCGGTCCCCGACGGCGAAACCATGGACTCCTTCCTTCGTAAGCGCACCGATGAAGGCGTCCGCCTGCGCTACGGCGCTAAAAACGATCCTGCACTCCTCGCGCGCGCCCACAAACAGATCGACCGCGAGCTCGCTCTGATCGCGAAGCTCGGCTTTGCCGGCTACTTCCTCATCGTGTGGGATATCGTTCGCTACTCGAAACAGCACGACATCCTTATTCAGGGGCGCGGTTCCGCGGCCAACTCCGCCGTTTGCTACGCGCTCGAAATCACGGCGATCGACCCGGTTGGCATGGAGCTGCTCTTTGAAAGGTTCCTCAACGAAAACCGCGGCGAGTGGCCCGACATCGACCTCGATCTGCCCTCCGAAGAAAAACGCGAGCAGGCCATCCAGTATGTCTACCAGCGCTACGGCGAGCTGGGCGCCGCCATGACTGCCAACGTCATCACCTACCGCGGCAAGTCGGCCGCGCGCGAAGTGGGCAAAGCTCTCGGCTTCGATCAGGAATCCCTCGGCCGCCTCACCGCGCTCGTCTCCCAGTGGGAGTGGCGCGGCGAATCCGACACCATGGCCAACTCCTTCCACCACGCCGGCTTCGACGTTGCTCACCCGCGCATCGCCAAATACCTCGAGCTTTGCGTGCGCCTGCAGGACCTGCCGCGCCACCTCGGCCAGCACTCCGGCGGGATGGTCATCTGCCAGGGCCAGCTCAACCAGGTCGTCCCGCTGGAGCGCGCCTCCATGCCGGGCCGCACCGTCGTCCAGTGGGACAAGGAAGACTGCGCCGACCTGGGCATCGTCAAAGTCGACCTGCTCGGCCTCGGCATGATGGCCGTCCTCAAGGACTGCCTCACCCTCATCCCCGAACATTACGGCGAGCCGATCGACCTCGCGCAGCTTCCCGAAGATCCCGGCGTCTACAAAGTCCTGCAGCGCGCCGACACCGTTGGCATGTTCCAGATCGAGAGCCGCGCGCAGATGGCCTCGCTGCCGCGCAACTATCCCGAGCGCTTCTACGATCTCGTCGTCCAGGTGGCCATCATCCGCCCGGGGCCGATCGTGGGCAAAATGATGCACCCCTACATGCGCCGCCGCCAGGGGAGGGAAGCGATTACTTATCCGCACCCCTCGCTCGAGCCCGTGCTGAAGCGGACTTTGGGTGTGCCCTTGTTTCAGGAGCAGCTTCTCCGCATGGCCATGACCGTGGCCAACTTCTCGGGAGCCGAGGCCGAAGAGCTGCGCCGCGCCGTCGGCATGCGCCGCTCGTGGCAGCGCATGAAAGACCTTGAAGGCAAGCTGCGCAGCGGCATGACCGAGAACGGCCTCGCGCCCCACACCCAGGATGAAATCGTCCAGGCCATCAGCTCCTTCGCTCTCTATGGATTTCCCGAGTCCCACGCGGCCAGTTTCGCGCTCATCGCCTATGCCTCGGCCTACTTCAAGGTGAAATATCTGGCCGCCTTCACGGCTGCGATCCTCAATAACCAGCCCATGGGCTTCTATTCGCCCGCGGTGCTGGTCAAAGACGCACAACGCCACGGATTAAAGGTGCGCCCCATCGACGTGCAGGTGTCGGACTGGGCCTGCACGGTGGAACACGAAGAAGAGGGGTTGCTGTCGATGCGTCTGGGACTGCGCTATGCTCGGGGCCTGCGTCAGCAGGTGGGAGAGGCGATAGCCGTTTCACGCCGCGCCGGTGGAGAGTTCTGTTCGGTTGATGATCTTGCGTTGCGCGTTCCCTTCATCAACAAAAAAGAAATCACTCTGCTCGCCAACATCGGCGCGCTCAACAACGTTGCCGGCATCGGCCATCGCCGCGACGCGCTGTGGCAGGTGGAGCGCGCGGGAAAACCGGAAGGCTCACTCCTCACCCGCACGGGCGCGCTGCGGGCCGATCCGCCCGATCCCTCACCCCTCGCCCGGATGACGGCCGAAGAGAGATTGATTGCCGACTATGCCGGCACCGGCCTCACCACCGGCCGCCATCCCATGAGCTATCGCCGCGCCGAGCTGCGGGCGCAGAACGTCCTCACCGCCGAAGACCTGCGCCGCGTCCGCGACGGCCAGTGGGTGCGCGCCGCCGGCTGCATCATCGCCCGCCAGAGGCCAGGGACTGCAAAGGGATTCGTCTTTCTCTCCATGGAAGACGAAACCGGGATCGCCAACGTCATCGTGACGCCGCAAATGTACGAGTGCAACCAGGTCACCGTCACCCGCGCCCGATTCTTATTGGTCGAAGGCCCGCTCCAGAACCAGGACAATGTCATCCACGTAAAAGCCGAGCGACTCACGCCGCTCAACGACCAGGCCGTCGAAATCCGCTCGCATGATTTTCATTGAGGTTTGGAAAAGAGAAGCCCCGAAAGGGTCCGGGGCCTCTCGCGTTTCGCTTCAGCAGTCTGGATTCAGGTTCGAACCTTCACTGCTCATTTGTATAGGTGTGGCATAGCTTGCTGCTCTGCCCGTCGCCCGCGGCCCAGGCGGTGGAGCAAATCGTCTCTGTCGAACTCGGATCGATATAGATGGAGCCTGTATAAACAGTAGAAGGTGTACAGGTTCCCGATCCGACATAGCACCACAGGATGGCAGCCCCGGTCGCGGAATCCGTGATGGTCGTGCTCTGGGGCATCACGTAGGTGCCGCTGGCGAGGGTGATGGCTGGTTGCGTGGTGGCCGCGCTCGCTGTCTTGTAATAGGCGCAGGTGGTGGGGCTCAGGCCATACCCGCCTGCCTGGGCATTGGCGCAGATGGTTTCACCGCTGGTGGGGTCAACGTAGATGCTGTCGCCGTTGGAATAGCTCGTGCCAGGCGTACAGGTTCCGGTGGCGGTATAGCACCACGTGATACTGGCAGCGCTGGTTGCATCGGTGATGGTTGTATTGGTCGGCATCACATAAGTGTCAGTTGGAAGGGTGATGACCGGAGCCGCGGTCGTCGTATCCTGAATGGTATAGGTGGCGGACGCCGTACCCACGGTATCCTGGGTCGTGGTCACATTGTTGGTGTAGATATACCGGCCGCCCGTGCAGGGGGATGATCCGCACCCGGTCGTGCCGTTCAGTCCGATCTGGTGCTGATTGCCGGCGCCCCAGTGATTCCACCCGGCGTGGGTCACCATCCCGGACTTCGCGCACGACAGATACCCCGAATTGCAATACTGCGAGAGCGGGAAATACCGAGCGCCGTTAATGGTGAGAGCATTGAGATACATGCACCCGCTTCCGCCGCAGCCTGTATCACCATTGACCCATTGGGCTTCATAAACCACGTCGGTCTGGGCGCTGGTGGGAAGGTCGCAGGCGATGGTGGTGGGCTCCCATGATCCCGAAGCATTGATTTCCCAAACCGAGCCGTTGCATTGCAGGCTGGCCTGGTGCAGCGCGCTGGTCGTCGTGTCGCAGCACTGTTCCATGTCCATTTCGTTGCGCGTGATCACTGAAGTTCCCTGGTCCGGCTTGATGTCCAGGTGCTCGGTGATCGTCGTGCAGGTATCGCACTGGGTTGGGGGCGTGTGGATGAACAAGAGGGCATTGGTTGGACCGCTGGCTTCGGTGGAGGCCACCATATAGGCGGGGGAACCGACGGTGAAATCGAAGGAGCTCAGCGACCCGGAGACGCCTCCGCTGGTTTCACAGGTCCAGCCATTGGAAGTGACGGGCGCATTGGGCGCATTGCATTTCCAGTTGGCCGTCGAGCCCTGAGGATTCACCTCCGCGTCATAGGCTCCGGTTTTCGCGCAAATCGCGCTGATGGTGGTGGTTCCTGAAACCGAAATCGGTCCGGTGTATTGTGTGGCTCCGGTATTGGCCGGATAGCCGTTGGTCGTGTACCAGATGGTGGTGCCGCTGGAGGGGTTACAACTGATCGAGACGCTCTGGGAACCGGAGTACGTTCCTGCGGCGGGAGAGAACGTCACCTGAGCCGTTCCACGCGCCGCAGCTCCACAAAATGCGAGCAGCATCAGAAGCGAAAGAGCATTCTTCACCGGAAGACCTCCCGGCACGCGACGCACACGTTTTAAGATTTGTGATGCTCGGAGTCCGGCACGCCGATTCCACGAAGCCGCTCTTGCCTGAAGCCTGCGTGTGCGGAAGCCGCAGCAGCGAACGCATCCTTAACCCGGGTGGCATCCCGTGCTTGTCAGTTAGGAGTGGATGTTACCTGCGGGGGACGGACCCTCCTGCAGATGTTACGGAGCAGGGACTACCAAATCTTCAGACAGGATCTTTTTGTCCGTCGATCTGCGCTTGCCGTGTAAGCCTGGATGCAGCAGGGGATATCCGGGTTGCATTAGTGCGCGCACTTGCGCGGTGAAGCTGTGAAGTAAGAGCGATGTCTCTCGCCGAAGTGAACAGGAAGCCAGACCCTCTAAGTGATGAGGGCCTATTGGCACTCTGTCGAGGCGACGGTATCATCGCGCCACGGTGAAAACAGAGTGATAACAGGATAGCCGATGTTAGATGAAATGTTATGTTCATATCGGATGAATAACTGGCCCGGAGATCGCTGCGGCCGGCGAATGGGAGGTGACGAAAGATGGGGAGATGAAATCCCCCCAAAAGTGTCCTGCCAGGAACCAGGCGGATGGCAGAGAATTGCGGAAGGCGCTTTGCCGGAGATGATTCATCTGTTGGATCGAGGAGACTCCAATGCATCAGCTCGGCAACATCAAAGTCCTCTTTATCGCTGGATTTGGCCCCATTGTCAGCGACGCCGCAGCCAGCCGCCACCTCTACGCCCAGGCCCTCGGCATCGCTTTCAAAGAAGAAGAGGGCGGCTACCTCCATACGGAAGGTCTGCCGGGCGCGAAGACCTTCGCCTTGTGGCCGCTTGCGCATGCCGCGCAGGCCTGCTTCGGCACAGAGTCCTGGCCTCGCGACATTCCTCCGCCTCAGGCCTGGCTGGAGTTTGACGTCGAGAGCCTGGAAGAGGCGACCGTAGAGCTGGAATCCTGCGGCTATCGCATGATCGTGAGAAACAAGAGGGAACCGTGGGGCCAGACCGTCAGC
>JBAUGH010000204.1:0-3841 GCA_049679565.1 Acidobacteriaceae bacterium | reverse complement strand
GGGGTGAGTACACTACGCGCACGTCTCCGCCCTGCGACTTGATGCTGAACAGGTCGCCGTCCGATCCGGGCACGCGCAGCATGTCGCCAAACGAGCAGAAGATAACGTCCGGCCGGCGCGCGATGGCGTGGGCCCTGTCGATCATCTCCAGCGGCGTAACGCATACCGGGCACCCGGGCCCATGCACCAGTTCAACACCCTTTGGCAGGAGATGATCGATTCCGTTCTTCACAATCGAATGCGTCTGCCCGCCGCAAACTTCCATGATGACCCACGGCTTTGTCTGCACCCGCCGGATGCGCTCCACCAACTTCGCTGCGATGTCACCGTCCCGATACTCGTCGAGATATTTCATGACTGGCCCCCGGGGACATCCTCGACGATGGGGGCGTCCAGCTCCGTCAGCTGATCCAGTTCGGCCAGCGCCGCGTAGGTGCGCTGCGCCTCTTCCTCATCCACACGGCTGATGGCGAAACCCACGTGCACCAACACGTAGTCGCCCACCTGCGTTTCCGGGACATAATTCAGGCATGCCTCCCGCGTGATGCCCCCAAACTGCACCCGCGCCATGGTCATGCCCGCCTGCGTGAACGTCTCCACCACCTTGCCGGGGATCGCCAGACACATCGCTTTTCCTCCCGAGCCGAAACGGGACTCCGCGAGAGCCCGCCAGAGAACACATCATAGTCCTGTAGATAGATGCTTCGCCGGTGACATCGCTCACTGCGCGGGAAGCTCGATGTTCCAGCTTTTCGCGCGCTCCACGGCATTGCGCCAGCGGGCATACCGGCGCTGCATCGCGGCCGCGTCCGCATGGGGCTGAAAACGCGCCTCTTCCCGCGTTTTCGCGATCTCGCCCACGCTGTTCCAGAAACCACTCGCCAGGCCCGCCAAATACGCGGCTCCCTGCGCCGTCGTCTCCAGAACTGCCGGACGATGGACCGGAATTCCCAGCAGGTCCGCCTGAAATTGCATCAGCAGATCATTGGCCGCGGCACCGCCATCCACACGCAGTTCGCGACAGGGAATGCCGGTGTCCGCGTCCATCGCCCGCAGGACGTCGGCTACCTGGAATGCGATGCTTTCGATCGCCGCACGCGCGATGTGCCCGATGCTGGTTTCGCGGCCAATCCCGATCATCATGCCGGCGGCGTATGGATCCCAGTGCGGCGCCCCCAGCCCGGTGAACGCCGGGACGAACATCACGCCACCGGCATCGGGCACGCTCGCCGCAATCCCTTCTACATCGGGAGCCAGCGTGAAGAACCGCATCTTGTCGCGCAGCCACTGCACCACGGCCCCGCCGATGAAAATGCTGCCTTCGAGCGCATATTCGGGTTTCCGCGCCGTGCTGCAGGCCAGCGTGGTCACCAGCCGCTGCGCCGAAAGGCGAAATTCCCCGCCGATGTTCTGGAGCAGAAAGCAGCCGGTGCCGTAGGTGCACTTGGCATCGCCCGCATGGCAGCACAGCTGACCAAACAGCGCCGCCTGCTGGTCGCCCGCGATCCCGGCAATCTCCACGTCGCGCGGCCCCAGCGGCGCGCTCACCCGGCCTACTTTCTCGCTCGACCAGACTACCTCCGGCATCAGGCTGCGCGGAACGCCGAAAATCTCCAGCAACTCGTCGTCCCAGCGGTCCTGCACGATGTTATAGAGCAGCGTCCTCGAAGCATTGGTCCGATCCGTGATATGCCGGCGCCCACCGGTCAGATTCCAGATGAGCCAGCTGTCCACCGTGCCAAACGCCAGACTGCCCAGCTCCGCAGCGGCGCGTGCGCCCGGGACGTTGTCGAGGATCCAGGCAATCTTCGTCGCCGAGAAATACGGGTCGAGGAGGAGCCCGGTTTTCCGGCGGATCGTTTCTTCAGCGCCCTCCTCGCGCAGTCGCGTGCACAGGAGCGCGGTCCGCCGATCCTGCCACACGATTGCGTTGCACACCGGCTTGCCGGTCGCCCGATCCCAGACAATGGTCGTCTCGCGCTGATTGGCAATGCCGAGGGCCACCACATCGCGCGGCTCCACCGCCGCCTTCGACATCACTTCCACCACAGCGCTCAGCTGCGACGTCAGAATGTCGATCGGATCGTGCTCCACCCATCCGGCAGCGGGGAAAATTTGCGAAAACTCGTGCTGCGCGACGCCTGCAATCCGCCCCTGCTGATCGAAGAGGATGGCTCGCGAACTGGTGGTTCCCTGGTCGAGCGCGAGAATGTACGCCATCGGTTCCCCGCTGTACTTTACTCCATCGGTGTTACCGGCAGGTCGATGAAGCTCGCCGTCCCGGGCGCGTGCCACACCCGTTGCGTCGCCCTTTGATAGTCACCCGGCTTCGCATCCAAGATATTCGGCACAAAGGTTTGCGGATTACGGTCGTACAACGGGAACAGCGTGGACTGCACCTGCACCATGATGCGATGTCCCGGCAGGAATACGTGGTTCACCGTGGGCAGCCCGAACCGGTAGAGCAGCGGCTTGTCCGGCGTGATCGCCTCAGGATGAGCAAAGCTTGTGCGGTAGCGCCCGCGGAAGATGTCCAGCGAGATGGGCAGTTCGTAACCGCCCATCGGCGGGTCGTTGGGCATGGTTCCGGGGTAAACGTCGATCAGCTTCACTGCCCAGTCGCTGTCGGTGCCGCTGGTCGAGGCGTACAGATGTACCACAGGACGGCCGCTCAGCCGCACCGGTTCCGTCAGCGGTGTGGTCTCCCAGGTCAGCACGTCCTGGCGTCCGTCGACGAAGCGCTGATCGTGCACGAGCCAGGTCGTCCAGGCTTCGTGGTTGCCCGTGAAATATGGACGCGGGGAGAACGGCACCGGCCTGGCTGGATCCGAAACATATTCGTCGTACTGCGCCGTGCCCGCCTGCGGCGCGGTATACGAGAGCTTGCCGTCGGCTTCCAGATACAGCGGCTTCGATGGGTACTCGCAGCCCTTGTCGCAGCTCAGCGGCCATTTCTGCAGCCCATCCCAGTGATTCTCCCCCGTGTTGTAGATGAATACGGGCGGCGTGTTTGCTTTCGGTGCGCCATCCTTCAGATATTGATTGAAGAACGGCAGCAGCACATCCCGTTTGAACTGTGCCACCGTATTGCCGTCCCAAAGCAGCGGCCCCAGCGAATACCCCTCGCCGTTCACCTGGCTGTGTCGCCATGGACCCATCACCAGGTAGTTCATGTCGTTGTTCGCGTCCTTCGGCTCCACGGCCTCGTAGCAGTGGATTGCCCCCCACATGTCTTCCTGGTCCCACAGCCCCTGCAACCACATCACTGGCACCTTTAGCGGAACCTTCGCCATGATCTTATCCAGCGCCTGGCCCTTCCAGAAGGCGTCGTATGCCGGATGTTCCTCGATCTTCCGCCAGAAGGGCAACTGCTCCAGTCCGCCGTAGCGCGCGAAGTCACCCGCCGATCCAATCTCCAGGAAATTCGTGTAGTCGTCGTAATTCAGCCGCGGGATCGTCGGGCCGCCGCCGTGCGCCTCGGTCTGGCCCGCGATGTAATCCAGGTTGAACTGGCGGAAGGCGCCGTAGTGGAACCAGTCGTCGCCCATCCAGCCATCGACCATTGGACTTTCCGGCGCGGCCACCTTCAGCGCGGGATGGGGATCGATCAACGCCATGACCACCGTGAACCCTTCATAGGAGGAGCCCAGCATGCCGACCTTGCCGTTCGATTCCGGCACGTTTTTTACCAGCCAGTCGATCGTGTCCCAGGCGTCGGTGGTGTCGTTGGGCCCGTGCGGGTTCAGCGTCCCGGTCGGCGGAGGCGTCATCACGTAGTCTCCTTCCGATCCGTATTTACCGCGCACATCCTGCCACACCCGGATATAGCCGGCGTTCACGA
>JBAUGH010000203.1:0-7012 GCA_049679565.1 Acidobacteriaceae bacterium | reverse complement strand
GTACGCAGCCATCTGAAAGGCGTTTCGGTGATCGTGATTGTTACGAATGTTGGGATCGGCGCCGTGGTCGAGGAGCTTTTCGATGGCACTGAGGGAGTTGTCGCGGCGGATGGCGTGGTGGAACGGGGTGACCTTCCAGTTCGTGAGGTAGTTGGGGTTGGCGCCGTGTGCGAGAGCAAGGGCGAGGCCATGCTCGTCGTGCCAGTCGGCCTTGCGGGCGAGGACGGTGGCGAGGGACTGCTCATTGAATCGGCCGGAATCGAGGAGGATTTGGAGGACGGTGTTGTCGCGGGTTTCCGGGACGTGGTAGGGGGTCTCCTCGTCGTTCGGGTCGGCGCCGAATTCGAGGAGGAGATGCGTGAGGCCGGCGTGCTGCGCGAGCCCGGCTGCGCCGTAGACAGCGGTTTCGGGAATCTGGCGGGGCGGGTCTTCATCCAGGGTCTCCATCCAGCGGGCATTGGCGCTGGCTCCGGCTTCGAGGAGGGCACGCGCGCTGGAGACGAAGGCATCGGAGCGGGCCTTTTCGATGCGGAGATAGCGGGAGAAGCAGAGATAGGTCAGCGCATCCCAGCCATGCGGACCGCCGGGTGCGGTGGCGAGGGTGGGATTGCCGGCGAGAAAAGCTTTGACGCCAGACGCATCGCCCAGAACTGCAGCCGCGTAGATGCTGGCGGTGGCGACCTGCGGGTAGCGAGACAGGATGAGGTTAGCCTGGTCTAGGGTCCCGGAAGCGTGCCAGCCGTGGCGCGGGACGGAGGCGAATTCCAGCAAGAGGGACGCCGGATCGCTAAGGGCGGGATTATTGAGAGCGAGTGCGCCGGAAGGGTCTTCCAGAGCGCGCAGCATATTTACGGTTTGCAGATGGGCCACGAATTTCGGCCACGACGGAAAGCCGTGCTCATGGGCGAGCACAAGTTGAGCATCGGCCAGGACAATTGCCGCGATGGCATCGTCGTTGGCTTTGCGGAAACGGGGATGCCAGCGGCGGATCCTGTCGAGCGCGTCGAGATTGCGGGCATGGGCGGCGCGGAGGAATTCTTTGGCTTGCTTTTTGTATTGTTCGAGCGAAGGATGGGCGGGCAGTCCGGGCATACGAAGCTCCTTTCGTGGCGCCTCAGGGAATCCGCATGCTTGAGGCTGAAAGAAGATTCGTCAGGTTGTAAGAACTGAAGGTGGGCACGGCCCTTTCCGCGGACTGGATGCGCCCTTCGCGCTGGGAGCAAGAATAAGCGAAGGGACCAGCAAAAGGCCAGCCAAAGGCCAGCGAAAGGCCGGCGAACGACCAGCAAAAGGCTAGCGAACGGCCAGCACAAGGCGATACGGGAAGGCTAGGCGGCGCGCTTATCCGATGAGTGCCTGCGCGCGAGGTAGCTTTCCGGGAGGGATGGAGCTGATTTCGTTGGCGTTTCTGTCCCGGTGAACTGCGAATCTGCGGCCTGAGGAACACGCGGCTGGAACTGCGGAAGCTCATCGATCTCATCGAGCGCATTGAAGAACCGAAGGAGGACAGAAGATGGCATGGCAACCAATGCGATGCGGTTGCCATCGTGCCGGGTTTTCTGGGAACTGACCGGATTGAGGGTTACTGAGGTCCCTTAGGCCGCCTCTGGCTGTGCTTCGAGGCGACCTCGGGAGGACACGCGGCGACGCAGCTTTCAGGTCGCCGCGGGGAAAGTCACACCAGCTCGCGGACGCGCTCGTGGGCGGTAGTGAGGATGATTTTCGAGCGGTTGGGCTCGCCGCGCATGAGGGCCTCGGCAAATTTGACGGCCTGGCCGGGTTTGACCTTCGGCGGCATGGGCGCGGTGAACTGATCGACGACGGTTTCGAGGAGCATAGGGCCCTGGTTGGCCACGGCGGTGTCGAGTTGCTGGCCGCATGCATCCGGCTCGCTGATGGTCATGGCGGTGAGGCCGCAGCCGCGGGCGATGGCGGCGAAGTCGGCAGGATAGAGGTCGCAGGCGTATTCGGGATTGCCGAGGAAGATCATCTGCTCCCACTTGATCTGGCCGAGGGTGTTGTTCTTGATGACGACGATTTTGATGTTGAGGTTATAGGCGGCAACGGTGATGAGCTCGCCCATGAGCATGCTGAGGCCGCCGTCGCCGATGATGCAGTAGACAGGGCGGTCGGGATACGCGACGGCTGCACCGATGGCGTAGGGCAGGCCGCAGGCCATGGTGGCGAGGTTGCCGGAGCAGCTGTGCATCTGACCGCGGCGGGCGGGAACGTAGCGAGCCCACCAGGTGGTGATGGTGCCGGAGTCGGAGGTGATGATGGCGTTGGCGGGGATGCGCTTGCCGAGTTCCCAGCCGACGACCTGAGGCTTCATGGGCTTTTCGTGGAAGGTGCCGCGCTCTTCCATCAACGCTTCCCAGCTCTTCTTCGCCTTCTGGGCCTTTTTGAGGAAGCCATGGTCGTGCTTTTTGAGGAGCGGGGTGAGGACTTCGAGGCAGGTCTTCGCGCTGCCGATGAGGGCGACGTCGGCAGGATAGCGGAGGCTGATGCGTTGCGGATCGATATCGATCTGGACGCACTTCACCGAGCCGGGCTGGGGGAGGAATTCGATATAGGGGAACGACGAGCCGATGATGAAGAGCGTGTCGCAGTCTTCGAGGGCATCCTGGGAGGGCTCGGTGCCGAGGAGGCCGATGCCGCCGGTGGTATACGGGCTGTCGTCGGGGACGGCAGCCTTGCCAAGGAGAGCTTTGACGATGGGCGCGCCGAGGATTTCGGAGACACGCTCGAGCTCATCCGTAGCGTGGAGCGCGCCCTGGCCGGCGAGGATGGCGATGCGTTTGCCGCGATTGAGAATGTCGGCAGCGTGTTCGAGATCGACGCGTGAAGGCAGGTGGTCGGCGAAGGCCGGGGTGGCGGAGGTGTGGTGGGGTGGATTGCGCTCGGAGCGGCCTTTCTTCGCGGGCTGGACCTGGACATCCACAGGGAGGGTAATATGGGCGACGCCGCGCTGTTCGAGGGCGGTGCGGATGGCGAGATCGGCGACGGATTCCATGTGCGCGCCGCTCATGATGCGCTCGTTGTAGACGGTGACGTCGATGAAGAGCTTGTCGAGGGCGACATCCTGCTGGGTAAAGGTGCCAATCAGGTCCGAGTGCTGCATGCCGGTGATGGCGAGAACGGGATGGCCGTCCATTTTGGCGTCGTAGAGGCCGTTGAGCAGGTGAATGCCGCCGGGGCCGGAGGTAGCAATGCAGACGCCGAGGCGTCCGGTGAATTTGGCATAGGCGCAGGCGGCGAAGGCGGCGGATTCCTCGTGGCGCATGTGGATGAAGCGGATGCGGTCTTTCTGCTGGCGCAGGGCTTCAAAGACGCCGTTGATGCCGTCTCCGGGGATTCCGAAGATCGTATCCACACCCCAGGCGATGAGCCGCTCGACGAGCACGTCGGAAGCATTCATGATTTGTGTCCTCGCTAGTAGGAAGCGGGGAGGAGAGCGGGAGTTGGACGGCTGGGGAGTTTACCGGTGACCGAGAATGGCATGCCTCCGGTCGAATCCATCAAAGGCCAGCCAATGACGGGCCGAGAGCCGGGAGGCTTGTGGATGCAGGGGAGGGGGCACAACGAGAGAACCGAGCAGAAAAAGGCAGGGAGGAAGGGTCAGGCGATGGCGATGGACTGCAGAGAGGCGAAGGCGTCGGGATCGTGGCGTCCGGGATCGATTTGCAGCTCGAGAGCGGTGACGGAGGCAAGGTTCACGACGTAATCTTCGACTTCGGTGGTAGAGCCGTCGGGGCTGAAGGTCCACTGCTGGCGAACGATGTGGCGCTTCTGGCCGCTGGCGATAGCCGAGAGGGTGAACTGCTGGGTACGCTCGGCGCTGGGTTCGCGGAATTCAAGACGGATGCGGCGAATCGACGTGGGTTTGTCGAAACGGACGCGAATGGTATGAGGGCCGGGCTCCGAAGCGCGCCAGCCTTCCGTTTGCGGACCGCGCAGGGCGTTCTCAAAGGGATGGCGGGGATCTTCGGAGGTGAGGTCGACGGAGGCGGACCGTTCGAGGTCGAGCCACGTATCGAGAATCGACCGCGGTTGTGGAGGGGAGGGAAGTCTTGCCAGTTTGCGCATACATACCTCGGGGGATGAGATGCCTGACGGCAGTAACTTTTTGGACGAATGTTATGTGGATGGCGCAATCTGACGCCTGGCCGGGGCGTCGAGACGGGAACTAGATTTCGAGGATAACGGGCATGATCAGCGGGCGCCTCGAGGTGTTTTTCTGAATATAACGCTTGAGGTCGATGCGGATCTTTTCCTTGATGACGCCGTAGTCGGCTTTTTCCTCGGCACTGGAGTTGTCGAGGGTGTTGGTGACCACCTGGCGGGCGCCTTCCATGAGGTCGGGCTCGGCGCCGACAAAGCCGCGGGTGACGAGCTCCGGCTGGCGCTCGACCTTGCCGCTGAGCTTGTTGATGGTGAGGATGGGGAGGACGATGCCGTCCTCGGAGAGATGGCGGCGGTCGCGGATGACGAGGTCTTCGACGACGTCGGCGGTGGAACCGGAGTCGATGCAGATGCGTCCGGCGGTGACTTTGCCGGCTTTGCGGGCATCGTTGCGATCGAGTTCGAGGACCTCGCCGTTTTCGATGATGATGGCAAGATCGACGACGCCGAGGCGCTGGGCGATCTCTGCGTGCTTCTGCAGGTGGCGGTAGTCGCCGTGGATGGGGATGAAGAATTTGGGGCGCAGCAGGTTGATCATGAGGCGCTGCTCTTCCTGGCTGGCGTGGCCGCTGACGTGGATGAGGCCATGGGATCCGTCGTCGTAGATGACGTCGGCATCGCGGCGGCAGAGATGGTCGATGACGCGGAAGATGGACTTCTCGTTGCCGGGAATGACGCGGGAGCTGAGGATAACGGTGTCGCCGGCGGCGATACGAGCGTGTTTGTGGTTGTCCACGGCGGCGCGGCTGAGGGCGGACATGGGCTCGCCCTGGGTGCCGCTGATGAGGACCATGATCTGTTCGGGCGGATAGTCGTTGATCTGGCCAGGATGAATGATGGTGCTGGCGGGAAGATCGAGGTAGCCGAGGTCCTGGGCAATTTCGGAGGACTCGAGCATAGAGCGGCCGACGATGGCGACCTTGCGGTTGTGGTGGCGGGCCAGCTCGATGGCGATGCGGATGCGGTAGATCGAGGAAGAGAAGCAGCTGAAGAAGAGCTTCTTTTTTGTGCGGGAGAAAATCTCGTCGAGGCGCGGTTTAACCGCCCACTCCGAGGGAGTGTAGCCGGGGCGATCGACGTTGGTGGAGTCCTGGAGGAGCGCGAGGACGCCGCGGCGGCCGTATTCGGCGAAGCGGTGGAGGTCGAAGGCTTTGCCGTCGGGCGGCGAGAGATCGATTTTGAAGTCGCCGGTGTGGACGACGGTTCCGACCGGGGTGTCGATGGCGAGGGCTACGCAGTCGACCAGCGAGTGGGTGACGCGGATGGGCTCGACGGTGAAGGCGCCGAGGGAGAACTTCTCTCCGGGGACGATCTCGATGAGCTCGGTGTCGTCGAGCAGGGCGTGCTCTTCGAGTTTGCCTTCAACGTAGGCGAGGGTGAACTCGGTGCCATAGACGGTGACGTTGAGCTCGGAGAGGATCCAGGGAAGGCCGCCGATGTGGTCTTCGTGGCCGTGGGTGAGGATAATGCCGCGGACGTGCGAACGGTTCTCGATGAGCCAGGAGATGTCGGGGACGACGATGTCGACGCCGAGCAGCTCGGACTCAGGGAACATGAGGCCGGCATCGATGACGATGATGTCGTCCTTATAGCGGAGGGCGAGGCAGTTCATGCCGAACTCGCCGAGTCCGCCGAGGGGGATGATTTGCAGCTTTGCGTCGGCCATGGGGCTAACCGTCCGGTCGCTCACGCTCGTTCAGCTCAGAGCAGGCGTTGCGGGACAAAACCGGACGTTGGTGTGGGTTCCTCACTTCTGCAGCATTCTGGTTCAAGGAGTAAGAGACAGGATAGCAGCCGGCGCGGTTTACAGCGGGTCGCCGGGACGGGTGTGGAAATGACGGAAAACGGTCCGGCCGTGTCAGTAGGTTCCGGCAGCGTTCGGGTAATACCCCTGCCGGGCATCGACTTCGAGGCCGGGCAGGCCGATGACGTGAACATCGATGGAGTGATAGCTCTGGCTGAGAGTGGGCTGATGGCTGTTGTAGATGAGAGTGTACTGGGTGCGTGCGGCCGCCGCGATCTTGACGAAAGCGTTCTGGATGCCGTTCTCGGAAAGCTCATGATCCACCTGGCCGCCGGTGGCGATGGCGTAGCGGGGCAGGACGTCGTCGGGCTGGAGGAGGGGGAGCTTCATGCGGTCGAGGTAGCCGATGCCCCAGAGGGCGGAGTCGCCCACATTGGTTCCGTAGACGGCTATGTTGTTGGTGAGGAGGTAATCCCGAACTTCCTTAAAGCTGGCCTTGCTGCGCACGTTGCGACCGTCGCTGACGACATAGATGATGCGGCGACGGCCGCGGGGCTGACTGGAAAGCTGCTCGGCGGCATAAAGGATGGCGTCGTTGAGCGGGTGGGATTCCCTGGGAATGACGATGAAACCGCCGGCATTGCCAGGCTGCGGGGCAAGGGTCGGGTCGGCCTGCTGGCCGTTGACAATCGGACCGCCGGCAAAGGGTCCGTCGACGATGGGCACGCCGGGCTGCTGGCCGGGCTTTTTGGCCATGGCGAGGGCAGCCGGCAGACGGGTGCCTTCGGCGCCGGTGAAATCGGTGATGAGCTGGGGCGAGGTGCCGGCATAGGAGATGACGGCGACGCTGTCGGAAGGCGTGAGGGCTCCGGTAACGGCGGAAAAGCTCTGGTTCACCTTCTGCATGATGTCCGCGGGCAAGGTGGCATCGACGACGAAGGCGATCGAGAGCGGGTAGGCGCTGGTAGTGAAGTAGGTGATGCGCTGCTCGACGCCGTCCTCATAAATACGGAAGCGCCATGGAGGGAGGCCGGCAATGAGGTTGCCGTGTTTATCGCGCACGGTTACGGGCACGATGACCTCGTT
>JBAUGH010000202.1:0-4459 GCA_049679565.1 Acidobacteriaceae bacterium | reverse complement strand
GGAAGCTATTGACTCTGTTCAGATCCATCGGTGCCTCAAGAACCACCTCCGGCTTGTCGGGTGTCGGGCCGCCGCCGGAATTGAGAATGATCCACGAATTCGCCAGCTTGATGTAACACGGATTGTCCGGCTTGATCAGTTCCCCCCCCAGAATTCGGACGTAGAAATCCCTCGACTTCTCCTGGTCCCTCACGGTGAAGAAGTGAGTGGCGAAGAAACCCTCATGCGCAACCGGCGCGTCAGGTAGATTCATGCGGTGCCTCCTGCTGTCGATGAAATTGGGATGCGGCCCGGGCCGGACGCAATGCCGATATCCCTTATACCGAAACTTCCTTCCCACAGAGCCAATAGCAGATCGGCAAACGTCGCCAGCCAATGGATTGCCTCGCAGCCGCCCTGCGGAAATTTCCGCTCCTTCGTCGCGCTCCCTGCAGGATGACAGCCTCGCCGGGAACCCCAGGGACTGTGCCCACTCACCCAACCCCATGAAAATGCTCCTCGCGGAACGCGCCGGATGGCCCCCGCTGGCCTCTGTTGCAGCGGCATTGCAGAAAATTCACAGCTCATGCGGAACAGTCTGGCTCGCTTCACGTCTATTGTTCTGGGGTCAGGCGGCTCGAGTGCAGTCCTCGGTCGTCCGGCGCCGCGTCCGCCCATGAATTCGGTACCAATGGGAGAAGTGGTTGTATGTTGTCGGGTTCGAAGCTGTCGTTTCGTGGAATCACAAGCAGAGTCTTCGCGCGTTTACGCAGGAAAGCAGCGCGGAGTGGGATTACGGTTCAGCATCCTCACGGCGAGGCCGTGCGGGACGGGGTCAGGATCGCATGGGAGTACGACGCAGCGGCGGAGGTGCTGGAAGTTGAATGCGTGCATACTCCGTTCTGGATCGACCGCGCCACCATCCATGGCAGGTTGAGCCAGGAGATCGAGTCGGAACTGGGGCGGGCTGCCTGAAGGGGGTTCCGGCGAGGCTTCAGGGTCCGCGCAGGGCAGGGGAATGAGGCCGGACGCGTTTCGGCGGTTCTCGCAGGTGCGGGAAACGTCCGTAAGGCGGACCTTCCACCCCTCACAGAACAAACCTGAGTTGTCATCCCGAGCGGAGCCGAGGGACCTGCTTTTGTCTTTTGCTTCCATCACCACGAAATTTCCGGATGGCCGATTTTCCGGGAATCGCAGCAATGTACTTCTGCCAAGCGGCATTTACAGAAAGACAGACACTCCGCGTGGGCATTTGGATTGCGCTGATTTTTACCGTCATTGTCTCCGCTCAACTCACGGACTTGTGGAATCAGAGACGCGGCATCTTTCTGCGGAACTCGCCCCGGTAGCCCGCATGCGGCCCGCCACAATCGGGGACTTTACCGTGTGACCGGCATTCAGGAAGTTTCGCGGCTGGTGCTCCGGGGCTAAAGCCCGATCCTTTCCGGGAGCTTTTTCGGCACGACTGAAGTCATGCCCTGATACAAAAGCGGGTCGCTGACCTGCATTCGGGCCATGTCACCGGCGATACCGACGTACGGCGTGGACCGAGGCAGAAAGGCACCCGCGGATCCCCTTCGACTCGCCAGCTTGCTCGGGCCAGGCTCTTGCGCGTCAGGAGGACAGCCTTAGTTGCGGATTTCCGCCATGGCAGCGGCTACCTCAGCCTGCTCCTCGGCATTGAGCGGCAGCAGCGGAATCCGCGGCACCCCGCCGTAATAGCCATTCAGATCGCAGGCGTGCTTCAACCCCGCAATGCCGTATTTGCCGATGACCAGGCGGGATGCGGCGATGATCCGTTGCTGCTTCTCCTGCGCAATCGCGGCGTCGTTGTCCTTCCAGGCGATGTAAATCTCCTGGCAGGCCTGGGGCGCGGGCGCGGCAAAGGCCAGAACCGCTCCCGAGGCGCCCCCCTCGAGCGCGGTGAGCAGGGTTTCCGCTGAGCCGGAGAGCACCTGGAATCCCACCTCTTTCCTGCGCATGGTTGTGACGATCGGCGAAGGCGCGGGAACCGGGAAGCTCATCGGGTCACCCGCCAGCATACCCACCGGCAACAGAGTCGCCTCCGTCTCAACCAGGATCATGCGGTTCGTGATCGCGGCGAACACCGGCGTCACCGGCACGCTCCGCTTCGGCGCGGATCGCGTGGCCGCCACCAGAGCCGCCAGCCGCTCGACTGAACCGGAGGAATCCTTAATGGCGATGATGTTGGGATGCTGCGCCAGTTCGGCGACCACTTCCACCGGAATCTCGATATGGGTGAAGCGGGGAATGCTGTAAAGCACCACCGGCAGAGGAGAACGATCCGCCAGGGTCTGATAGTAGGTCAGCAGGGCGCGCGCGTTCATCTGCGGCCCGTAGTAATGCGGGGTGCGGACCAGGACGGCGTCATATTGATGGTCGCCGGCGTACTCGGCCAGGCGCAAGGTTTCGTGCACGCTTTCGCGCCCGACTCCAGCCAGCAGAACCTTGTCCGGCGCCGCAGAATGAGCCGCATGCCGCAGAACGTCGCGGCTTTCGTCGTCGCTGAGCATGACCGCTTCCCCGGTCGATCCCAGCACCACCATCCCCGCCGCGGGGGTACGGGAGTACCGCTCCACGTTATGCTCCAGCTTTTTCAGGTAAACCCGGCCGTCAGGGTAGAAAGGTGTCGTGATTGCGGGAAAAATGCCTTCGAGAAGCATGACCGAATTGTACGACTCCCCAGAAAGATGCACGAAAAATCTCCCCTGGCGGGCGCTCCTCGCGATAGTCTGTGGCAGGATGCGTTTTAGCCCTTCCAGCGTGAGCTCGCGGCCCGTCGATACACTCGGGCCCCACGAGACCCGGGTGCTCTACCAGGCGATGTGGTTCTTCTTCCACCTCGCGGTCAGCCTCGCTGTCTGGGCGCTCGCGCTGCTCGCTATCAGCATGTTTCACCCGGATTACGTTCCCCCGCTGGTAACCCTGGTCGTGTCGTTTCTCGTCCCTTTGCTCGCCGGATTTGCCGCCGCCAAGCTCCACCCCAGCGAAAGCGCCACCCTGCCCTGGATGATGGGCCTGATCTGGTGGATGCTCTGGGGGCTCCACGTCCTCGACATGCCCACCGGCCCTACCGCCTGCTACCACTGCGGCGCCAGCGCCAAGCTCTGGCTTACCTTTATCAGCCTCCATGCCGACAGCGGTCTGCTCGACGGACAGGGCCGCTTTATCGCCACCTGGCCCGCCGTCGCCATGATTGGCTATTCTCTCGGGGCGCGCCTCGGCCTGCGCAGCGCCGATATTCCCTTCGAAAACGAGTAAAAAAATGGCTCGCGGATGCCTCCGCGAGCCGGTGAGGTAGATGCACTCAGAGGCTTGCGCCCCTGGGTCTCTTTAATTCTAGGCGGAACGCCGCTGCCGCTGCTGATCCTTGAAGTTGTCGATCTTCTCGTTGGCCCGATCCTTCGCGTCTTCCACCTTGTTCGAGATGTTGTGCCGCGTCTGATCGGCTGCGCGCTCGCGCTCTTTTTCCTGGGTCTTGCCCGCTTCCTGCGCAGCGTCTTTCACATTGCCCCAGGTTTCCTGAGCAGCGCCCTTCACCTGATCCGCGACCCCGGAGTTGGCCATCCGATCGTTGCCGGTTGCTTCCCCGGCCCCTTGTTTCACCTTGCCCACCGCCTGATTCACCTTACCCTTAACCTGATCCGAATTCATACGTCCCCCCTTGGGATTAAACTGCGATGCAAATTCTCCTCGATCTCTCTTACACAACCGGCCTACGCCCGCTGATCAGCTGAATGATGAGCACCACCAGCGCCAGTACCAGCAAAATGTGAATGTACCAGGCAACAACGTGGAACCCGATCAACCCAACCAGCCAGGCGATCAGCAGGATGACGAACAATGTCCACAGCATCCGCGAATCTCCTTTCCATTCGATCCATCACCAACGGAAAGATAGAGGCGCGCCGCTCGCCTGGGGTTGCCGTTGCGATACAAATGACAGAGAGGATGATCCTCGGTGCGCATCGCCATCCAGGGAGAGCTCGGTTCCTTCAGCCACCAGGCGGCGCTGAACGCGTCTCCCGAGGCAACCATTCTCCCCTGCAGCCTCTCCGCGGATGTCTTCGCTGCCGTCATCTCCGGCGCCGCCGATGCCGCCGTCATCCCCATCGAGAACTCCCTCGCCGGCTCAGTCCTCGAACACTACGACCTTCTCCTCGCCCACGACGTCGCCGTCGAAAGCGAAGGCCTCCTCCGCATCCGGCATAACCTCATCGCCATTCCCGGCGCCTCCCTCGACCGTGTCCGCCAGGCGTATTCCCATCCCGTCGCCCTGGCCCAGTGCCGCCGCTTTTTTCTCGAGCACCCCGAGATCGAGGCCGCTCCTTTTTACGACACCGCCGGCAGCGTCAAGCGACTCATGGAGCTCCGCGACCCCGGCATGGCCGCTATCGCCGGCGTGCAGGCCGCTTCCCATTACGGCGCCGCCATCCTGCTCGCCGACATCGAAGACAAC
>JBAUGH010000201.1:0-4180 GCA_049679565.1 Acidobacteriaceae bacterium | reverse complement strand
GGACGGTGACAATCCGGCTGGCGGAGGGCGAGCCGGAGTACACGATCCAGGAACCGGTGGCGTGGGACCGGCTGGCGCTGACGCCGGAATGGCGGGAACTGGCGCGGACGGCGGATGCGGTGTGCTTTGGGACGCTGGCCCAGAGGAGCGCGGCGTCACGGGAGACGATTCTGGGATTCCTGCGGGAGACGCGGCGGGATTGTGTACGCATTTTCGACGCGAACCTGCGGGGGCGGCACTGGTCGGGCGAGATCCTGCGGGATTCGCTGGGGTGGGCGACGATCGCGAAGGTAAATGCCCGGGAGCTGGCGCATGTTCTGACCGGGACGGGCGCGTGTCCGCACCCGCTGATGAACGAGGACGAGGAGGAGATTGTGCGGGGGGCGGGGCGGCTGCTGGATCGGTATCCGCTGGAAATGGTGTGCGTCACGCTGGGGGCGCATGGCAGCGTACTGGTCACGCGGCGGGAGCATCATCGCCACCCCGGGTTGGCGGCGCGGGTGGTGGACACGGTGGGCGCGGGCGATGCTTTCACAGCAGCGATGGCACACTACTATCTGGAGGGGGCGCCGCTGGCGGTGCTGAACGAGGCAGGAAACCGGTGGGGGGCGTGGGTGGCGTCACAGGCGGGAGGGATGCCGCCACTGCCGGCCGAGACGCTGGAGTCGATGGCGGAAACGATCGGGGCGGGCTGACGTCTCGTCTTCGTTGGAAACTCCGAGAGGAATTGGCGGGAAGGCTTGACAGTGGGAATCGGGCGGGGATACTCTGCGTACCAACTGATCGGTATGTCTATGGAAAGAGTTCAGAATCAACACGAATCCAAGAGAAGGCTGTTGGATGCGGCGCTGCGGGTGATCAGAACCCGGGGATACCAGGCGACGCGGGTGGAGGATGTCTGCGAGGCTGCGGGGCTGACGAAGGGAAGCTTCTTCCACCATTTCACGAGCAAGGAAGACCTGGCGCTGGCGGCGGCCGAGCACTGGAATGCGGTGACGGGAGCGCTGTTTGCGTCCGCGCCGTACCGGGAGCTGGCGGACCCGCTGGACCGGCTGCTGGCCTACATCGATTTCCGCAAGGCGCTGCTGCGGGGCGAGCTGCCGGAGTTCACCTGCCTGGTGGGGACGATGGTGCAGGAGATTTACGCGACGAATCCGCAACTGCGGGAGGCCTGCGAGCGAAGCATCAGCGGCCACGCGGAAACGCTGGAGCCGGACATCGCGGCGGCGGTAAAGAAGTACGGCGTGGGTGCGGATTGGACGGCGCAGAGCCTGGCGCTGTTTATGCAGGCGGTGATTCAGGGCTCGTTCATCCTGGCCAAAGCGAAGGGCGGACCGGAAGCCGCGGCTGCATCGCTCGATCATTTGCGACGTTATTTCGAATTGTTGTTCCGGAAATCCGAAAGCAGGGAAACCCGAGGAGGAGAGACCATGAACGCGACGACCGAAAAGCCTCTGCAACTGAAGCTGGAGCCGGAGACGGTGCAGTGGCCCGAGACCCACTACGTTTACATCGAGAAGCAGGGACCGTTTCCGACCATCGCACCGCAGGCGTGGACGGAGCTGCACACGCTGACCGGCTCGATCGCCGAGCACAACACCATTACCGGCTATATGAGCCTCTACAAAATGGGTCCGGGGATCTACCGGGCGGGGGTTTCGGTGGCAGCGAAGCCGTCGCAGCTGCCGGCGGGCGTGGCGTACGAGAAGTTCGCGGGAGGGAAGTACGCGCGCTTCGTGCTGACGGGATCGTACGCGCAACTGGGGCCGGCGACCGGGCGCGTGGTGGAGGCGGTGCGCGAACAGGGGCTGCCGCTGCGCGACGATTACCACATCGAGCACTACGTGAACGATCCTCGGGTGACGAGCGAAGAGGAGCTGATCACGCACATCCTGTTTCCGGTCGCGTGAGCAACGCGGCAAAACATTCATCCCCAGCCGAGGCGAAGAATCTTCGCCGTCAGGAGAAAAAATATGGCGAGCGCAACTGTGATCGATCATGGGGCCGAAACGAAGCAGGACGACAGGAAGAGAGACGAGGCTGCGATTCTGGAGCTGATTGCCGGCATGGCGCAGGCTCGGTACGACAAGGACGCGGAGGCAATTGCGGCGGCGTACGCGGCGGACGCAGCGATCTACAACCTGGCGCCGCCGCTGCGGCACACCGGGATCGACATTCCCGAAACGCGCGCGTGGCTGAAGACCTGGGACGGGCCGATCACGATCGAGCCGCGGGACTTCAAGGTGACGGTGGCGGGCGACACAGCGGTGGCGTGGGGGTTCATGCGGATGCAGGGGACGAAGATCGATCCGCCGGCGAAGCCGAATTTCTGGATGCGGGAGACGCTGGTGCTGGAGCGGCGCGGAGGGGCGTGGCGGATCGTGCATGAGCACACGTCGGTGCCGTTCTATATGGATGCGAGCACGCGGCCGGCGTTCGATCTGGAGCCCTGAAGGGGGAGAGAAAGGGCAGCTAAAGGCCAGCGAGAGGCGAGGCAGAGGCGAGCTAAAGGCGAGCTAAAGGCGAGCGAGAGGCCAGCCAGGGCTGCTGGCTGCCTGGATCGCCGTTTCTTGTTCCGGGCGCTAGAATGGCGGTGATCCGGAGGCCCTCCTGAAGCTGAACGTCGTGACGCTGGTGGTGGTTCTGGCCGTGGTCGTGCTCTTTGCCAGGTTCGCGTGGGGGCAGCCGTGGACGGCGTGGCACATTGCCGGCCTTGCGATTGCCGTTCCTTCGTTCGGGTTGTTTGTGGCGGCGCGCATTACCCTGGGCCGCTCGTTCAGCGTGCAGGCGAAGGCCACGGCGCTGGTGACCACGGGAATTTATGCGTGGGTTCGCAATCCAATTTACGTTTTTGGGGCGCTGACGTTCGCGGGGATTCTGATCTGGATGCACCGGCCGTGGTGGCTGCTGATTCTTGCGGTGCTGGTTCCGATGCAGGTGTGGCGGGCGCGGAAAGAGGAGCGGGTGCTGGAGGAGAAGTTTGGCTCCGCGTATCTGGAGTACAAGCGGAAGACGTGGTTTTGAAGAGCGGGGCCTTCTCCGGTGTCCTGCCTGCGCAGGGCGCGTTTCGCGCTTTCACGAGCAGAGCAGAGCGGGCTACCGGGTGGTTCGCGCTTTGGCCAGCCCCATCGAGACGGCACTGGTTCCGGTCTGGGCGGCGCCTGCGGAACGCAGCGAGGCAGGCAAGTCGTTTTCATTGGGCGCGACAGGGCGGGGACGCGGGCGGAGTATGTTAAGGGGTAATGGCGCATATCCCCACATCGAAAGAGCGGCGCGCGCTGGGGCAGGCGCGGCGCAAGCAGGTGCGCCGCCAGGATCACGCGCACTGGGACCCGAAGCTGCGGCAGCACGATCCGCTGAAGCTGATCGACGAGTCGATGCGGGGGCGGGTTCCGGGGCTGGTGGCGCTGAAGTACGAGCGGATGCTGGCTTCGCCGTTTGGCTTCTTCCGCGGGGCGGTGCCGGTGATGGCGGCGGATCTGGCGCTGCTGCCGCACACGGGGATCGTGAACCAGCTCTGCGGCGACGCGCACGTGCGCAACCTGGGGGCGTTTGCGGCGCCGGATGGGCGGCTGCTGTTCGACATCAACGATTTCGACGAGACGATCCGCGGGCCGTTCGAGTGGGACCTGAAGCGCCTGGCGACCAGCCTGGTGCTGGCGGCGCGCGAGACGTGCGCAGCGGGGGAGAAGACGAAGGATGCGGAAGCGGCGGTGCTGCGGTTCGTGGCCACGTATCGCAAGCTGGTGGAGACGCTGTCGCGCATGCCGGTGATCGACGTGGCTCGCTATCAGGTGCACCGGCTGCAGCGGATTTCGCCAGTGAGCAATGCGCTGCTGAAAGCCGAACGCGCGACGCCTCTGCACACACTGGACACGCTGACGGTGGAGAAGAAGGCGGGGCGGGTGTTCCGCGACGATCCTCCGGTGCTGCGCCGGCTGACGCCGCAGCAGGCGCGCGGGGTGCTGGCTTCGGTGAAGACGTATCGGGAGAGCCTGCAGCCGGAGCGGCAGCATTTCCTGGCGCAATACCGGCCGGTGGATGTGGCGTTCAAGGTGGTGGGCACGGGCAGCGTGGGGCTACGGGATTATCTGGTTTATCTGGAAGGGAACGGGGAACGGGATCCGCTGTTTCTGCAGATCAAGGAAGAGCCGGGATCGGCGTATGCGCCCTATCTGAT
>JBAUGH010000200.1:0-7672 GCA_049679565.1 Acidobacteriaceae bacterium | reverse complement strand
CGGCATACCCGACGCGCGCCCGCGCGCTTCGGAGAACAGCGACTGGTTATTGTTGGCCCCATCCACATAATTGCTGTTGTAGAGCCCCGATATGCCGTGATAGCTGACCAGACCGCTCGATCCGTCGTTGGCCGTGTTGGGTGTCAGCAGGGCAAAATCGCTCCAGTTGCGCGCAGCGATTGGCAGGTTGGAGATCATGTTCTCCGACAGCTCCTCCGAAACCTGGGTCTTCTCCGTATCCAGCAGCGGGTTTTCGCTGGTCACCAGCACGCTTGAGGAGACGCTTGCCGGCGGCAGGGTTGCATCCACCGTCAGCGTTCGGCCCACCGCCAGCACCAAGCCGGCCTTCTCCACCGTCGCGAAGCCCCCCGCCGCAACCCGAACCTTGTAATGCCCCGGCTGCAGGAACGGCGCCGTCCAGAGTCCTGCCCCATCCACCGGAACCGTGCGGCTGTTCCCGGTATCCACATCGGTCACTTCCACCGTTGCGGTCGTGATCACCGCCTGTTTGGAATCTGTAACCGTGCCGGTCAGGGTTCCGGTGCCGGCCGACTGCCCCAGACAGGAACGCCCCGCGAACAGCAGCGGCAGAACGGCGAGCAGCAAGCCCGCCAGCATGCCACGAAGAATGAAAGGAAAGGTGCGACGGGAAGAAGATAAAGACAGGAAGACACGACGAGCGGAGCTCACCTGAGTCATGATGATGGCCTCGGAAGAAAAAATGGAACTGACAGCTTCCTTGAATTTGGCGTCAGTATAGCCGCGATCTTTCGCCGCGTCTGGTAAAGATTTTCTCCAATACGGTGGAAAACACAGCCCGCGCGCGGCATCCTCACCGCGCCGCGACGTCCAACCTGTTTCCTCCCGGCAATTTATAATCCGAAGCAGACCGATTGTTGGTCGCGCCCTTCAAAAACCTCCCCGAGGCAGATCCGGGGCCCCAATACGCCATTCAGGCGCGATGGGGGTAGAGGAGACCTGATCCATGGCAGCTTCCAATCCCACCCTTGAAATCCTGAAGCCCCGCGCCGACTGGATCGTGCGCCGCAAAGCCGAAGCCGAGCGCAGCGGCGACACCAACCTGTCGCAGATGCACTTTGCCCGCAAAGGCCTGCTCACCGAAGAGATGGCCTACGTGGCCAAACGCGAGAACCTCGCCGTCGAAGTCATCCGCGACGAAGTGGCCGCCGGGCGCCTGATCATCCCCGCTAACATCAACCACCCCGAGCTGGAGCCGATGGGCATCGGCGTGGCCACGCGCTGCAAGGTCAACGCCAACATCGGCAACTCCGCCATCACCTCCAATATCGACGAAGAGCTGCGCAAGCTGCACATGGCCATTCAGCACGGCGCCGACACCGTGATGGACCTCTCCACCGGCGGCGAAATCCCCGAGATCCGCGATGCCATCCTGCGGCATTCGCCCGTCCCCATCGGCACGGTGCCGATCTACGAGGCGCTGGCCCGCGTGCGCCGCGTGGAAGACCTCAACATCGACGTCTACCTCGAGGTCATCGAGGAGCAGGCCCAGCAGGGCGTCGATTACTTCACCGTCCACGCCGGCGTGCTCATCCAGTACGTGCCCATGGTGGCGAAGCGGATCACCGGCATCGTCAGCCGGGGCGGCGCCATCCTCGCCCAGTGGATGACCCACCACCACAAACAAAACTTCCTCTACGAAAACTTCGACCGCATCGTGAAGGTCATGGCGAAGTACGACGTCAGCTTCTCTCTCGGCGACGGCCTGCGCCCCGGCTCTATTGCCGACGCCTCCGACGAAGCCCAGTACAGCGAGCTCAGAACCCTGGGCGAGCTGACCGCCAAAGCCTGGGAGTCCGACGTGCAGACGATGATCGAAGGCCCCGGCCACGTCCCCCTCGACAAGATCAAGGAGCAGGTGGACAAGGAAGTCGAGTACTGCTTCGGCGCGCCCTTCTACACCCTTGGGCCGCTGGTCACCGACATCGCCCCTGGCTACGACCACATCACCTCGGCCATCGGCGCGGCGCTGATCGGCTGGCACGGCGCGTCGATGCTCTGCTACGTCACGCCCAAGGAGCATCTCGGCCTGCCCAATGAAAAAGACGTGAAGGACGGCATGATCGCCTACAAGATCGCCGCCCACGCCGCCGACATCGCCCGCCATCGCCCCGGCGCGCGCGACCGCGACGACGCCATCAGCTACGCCCGCTACACCTTCGACTGGGAGAAGCAGTTCGCCCTCTCGCTCGACCCCGAAACCGCGCGCGCCATGCACGACGAGACGCTGCCCGACGACTACTACAAGGAAGCGGCCTTCTGCTCCATGTGCGGGCCGAAGTTCTGCTCCATGAACTGGTCCACCAAAGTGGACGAGTTCAACAAGTCCGTCCACGGGCTGGAGAAGAAGGACCTCAGCGACCTGGTCACGCTGCAGGCGCAGCAGCTCGCCGCGAAGAAGTAGCCCGTTCCCACAGGATCAGGCCGCGTCGGGCACCGCGGCTTTTTCCTTTTGGGCACCGCGCGTCCGCATCCGATAAAAGCCCAGCGCCACCAGATTGCTGACCACAATCGTGCCCACGATCCGCGCCGAGTAGCCCCACCCGCTGACCACCTTCACAAACGGAACCGCGGAGATCGCCAGGCTGAACAGCGTCGAAGCGAGGCCGACTGCCGAAGTCCACTTCAGCCACAGCGGGAACGAGCGCCGCAGCGCCGTCGCGCCGAACAGCGGCACCGCGAACATCGCCACATAGGCGACCTCGTAGTGCGTCAGGCTGGCATTCTCCAGCAGCTGATAGGCCTCCTGCGCATGGACGCCCATGCTCCCCACCAGGATCAGCCCCAGCACCAGCGCCGAGGTGCAGACGATCGAGTTCGTCGGCGTCCTGCGCCGCGGGTGCAGCCGCGCAAACCACTCCGGCACCAGATGGTTCCAGCCGACGGTCATCGGCAGCCGCGTGATCCCGGTGAAGATGTAGCTGGTGTTGCCCAGCAGCCGCAGTTGCAGGAGCAGGATGGCGGTGATGGCCGCAACGTTCCCCACCCCCGCCATCCCCAGCGTGAGGCGCATGGCCTGCGGAATCGGCGCGATGAAGTCGATGCGGCTGCGCGGCACCAGCGCCACAATCGACGCCGTCCCGAGGATGAACATGGAGCAGATGGCGGGCGTCGCCCACACCACCGACCGCCCGATGGACCGGGCGGGATCCTGGCTCTCCCCGGCGAGGATGGCGATGTACTCGAGGCCGCACAGCGCCCCAAACAGCATCTGTCCGAAGAGCGCCAGCATCCTGAGGTTCAGGGGCGGCGCCGCCACCGAGAACGGCTCGTAGTGGATGGGCGCATGATGCGCCAGCGCCCACAGCGGCAGCGCGATCAGCCCGGCAAACACCATCAGGATGGCGATGCCGCCGACGTTGTGGATCCACTTGCCCAGTTCGAGCCCGCGCAGCGCGGCGGCGGTGATGGCAGCGAGCAGCGCGACCACGATGCCCAGCGAAACCACCCGATTCTCCGGCAGCCACGCCGCACGGGGGCCGATCAGATACGAGAGCTCGGTCGGCATGGCGTACAGGATCGTGGCCGTGACCGCGATGCCGTAGACCCAGAGATTCCACGCTGCGAGGAAGCCACCGAGGTCGCCGAAGGCCTCGCGGGCCCAGACGTAGAGGCCGCCTTCGAGCGGCATCCTGCGGTTGAGGCAGATGACCGAAGCGGCCATGGGCAGGTAGAAGAGCGCGATGGCGGCCACCCAGACGAGCGACTGGGCCCGGCCCAGGCCGGCCGCTACTCCCACCCACGAGCTGCCCACGACGCACAGGATCTGCGCGAGGACCAGGTCGCGCAAACCCAGCGGGCGGTGCAGCCGGTGATTGTCGGCACCCTGGCGGGGCAGGTTCTGGGACGGCTTCTCGGGCATGGCCTCGGGCATGGTTCAGCCAGAGTGCCACAAAACCAGCCTGCGCGGGGCCGCTCCCGCTGCGCACCGTGGGACTGTTCACTGTGCACCGTGAACTGTGCACTCGATCCCATGCCTCCTGGCACTTCGGTTTCGCATTCTCCACAATCCACAAAGTTTTTGCTGCAACCACACCCTGTTCTGCGGTATCTCAAAGGGAGAGTGCCCCTTTCAACCGGAGGAGCAGGGAGCTGATTATGGGAAAATTCTGGGCAGCTTTTGCCGTCGGAGTCGCTGCTGGCGCGGCTCTCGCTCTCATTTATGCGCCGCAGTCGGGGGCGCGCACCCGTAAACAGATTCGCCGCAGCTTCAACGATGCGGGCGACTACCTGCGCGACACCGCATCTACCGTCCAGGACGCGGCCGGGAAATACATCAAGCGCGGCAAGGACGTGATGAACGATGTCGCCGACAGCGCGCAGAACGCGGCAACCGCGGCCAAGCGCGTCGTCTCGTTCAGCTGAGAGAGCCGCTTCTACGAACGCTTCCCCCTAGCGATCCGCCCCAGGCAGCCGCGCCCCTTCAAAGAGGCGGCGCTACAGAGCCGGGCACCGGTGGCGGAGGCGCGGTGGGTGGGGTGTGGAGGTATTCGTCGAAGGGGTGGGCGCGGTCCTCGGGAGTGGAGAGGCGGTGGTCGCGGGAGGTGGTTTGCTGCTTGGCGGCGCGCCAGAGGTCGTCATCCCATTTCTGCCTGAGGTGCAGGAACTGTGGCTTCTGCTCACCACTCAAGCCGACCGCGGACCCACTCAAGCCAACAGCGGGCTTGCATGGGGCACCCGCACCCGCATCTTCGGGAGGGTTGTGGGGGTCGGGGAGCTGCCGGGCGCGGAGGTTGCCGGCGATGTAGGCGGGGCAGTGGTCGCAGTCGAGCCGGGAGGCGTCGGCTCCCTTCTGGATGGCGGCGATGCAGGGATCGCAGGCGGTGGGCAGGACGGATGACAGGCCAGAGTCCACAGTGCTCGGTGCACAGTCCACAGTCTCCAGTGCACAGGGCTCGGGGGACGGTGCATTCGCTTCGCCCACCCTCTCGCCAGGGGCGGGCGAGAAGGATGGGGCACCCGGGTTCGGTTGATCAAAAGCGGGTCCCTCGACTGCGTTGGATTCGCTCCGCTTTTCCAACTCCGCTCGGGATGACAGGTCCTGCTCGGTAAGTTTGAGCTGGTGGAGTTTGAGGCGGAATTTGGCTTCGGCGAGGCGGAGGCGGCCTTCGGCGATGGCGTGGCCGAAGCCGATCTGGAGGGCGCGGCAGGCGGCGATGATGGCGCGGGCGTTGCTGGGAGGGATGCGTCCCCAGGAGAGGGCGCGGGCGGTTTGGGAGAGAACGTGGGTGATGGAGGCGGGGTCCTCGAGGAGGGGGATTTCGAGGGCGCCGTCGACGCGGGTGCTCATCCAGCGGCCGTGCTGCTGGCAGAAGTCGTGGGCGCGGACGGCCCAGCGGCGGCAGGTGTGGCCGTTGGCCAGCTCGTAGCGACACTGGCGGCTGGTGCTGGCCGCACCGGCGGGCGCGGTGCTGGCCGCAGTGCTGGCCGCACGGGCGGACGCGCTTCGCGCAAAACCGAAGGCATCCCCTTCATCCCCCTGTAAGGTGCTGGCCGTGCTGGCGGGCGCGCTTCGCGCAAAACCGAAGGCATCCTCTTCATCCCCCTGTAAGGTGCTGGCCGTGCTGGCGGGGGCGGCAAAACCGAAGGATTCTTCTTCCCGGGATGGGGTGGTGTAAGGTTCGGGTAAGTCAGCTACGTTCATGGGTGCTCTCTCTTTCTAAGTTCGATCGGCGATCGTCGTTGACTCTCGTCCATCGCCGGGATCCTTCGCTTCGCTCAGGACATCTCATCATCCCCCGGTAAGTGGAGGGGAGATAAGGGCTTCCGGGCCTGAAGGCCGGGGCTTCTACCCTGGCCCCGCTTGCGTGGGACTCAGGAAGCAACGAGAAAAGGCCGCCCGGAGGCAGCCTTTTTCTTTTCTTACCCTATATCTTTAGTATATCAAATCCGGAGCTAAAGACTGCCAACTTTGTTGGCAGTTAGCGGCTTGTAAGTGACTTGTTATGAGGAGTCATTACTTCGGATTTTGGGAGGGGGGCTTGACAGGTCCTGGCCTGGAGCCAGGCGGCGGAAAAATTCCCTCGAATCCTGTTGCCGCACCGGATGTCCCCGGTTTACGACGTTGGCCATCACCACGACATTGGAGGATTCGTTGATGCGGCGTATGTGGAAGTTTCTTTGCATCCCTGGTGGGGCCTTTCTCCTGGTTGCCGCTTCGGCTTATGCGGGGAAGACAAATGCTGCCGATTTCCCGCTGCGGGTGCACATCGTGGACCGCAACGGCATTCGGCATTATCACGGCATTTGGCAAGGACATGCCGGTGGGACTCGATGGCGGGGCAAAGGAGCCGGCCGCCGATCCGGGCACAACGACCAAGCCGGGCACAACGAATTGAGAAGCCAAGCGACAAATACTGCCACGATCGACCGCACGAAGAGGCAAAAATCTGAAAAAATAGCGGCATGACCACCACCGCCGCTGAAGTTTTCTCCGCCCGCATTGGCCGCATTGAGATTTCCGCCACCATGGCCGTCACCGCGGAAGCCGCAAAGCTCCGCGCGCAGGGAGCAAAGCTGGTGGACTTTGGCGCGGGCGAGCCGCATTTCGCCACGCCGCAGCCCATCAAGGACGCGGCTATTGCCGCCATCCAGCAGAATTTCACGCGCTACACGGTGGTCTCGGGCGTGCCGGAGCTGCGCCAGGCGATCGTGGAGCGGCACGCGCAGGATTTTGGATCGAGCTACGCGGCGGACGAGGCGATCTTCACGACCGGCGGCAAGCTGGCGCTGTTCAACGCCATCCAGGCGCTGATCGATCACGGCGACGAGGTGATCCTGCCGGTTCCTTACTGGGTGAGCTTCAAGGACATCGTGCAATACGCGGGCGGCAAGGTGGTGTATCTCGAGACCCGCGAGGCGGACAATTTCCGGGTGACGGCAGACGCGATCGAGCAGGCCATTACGCCGCGGACGAAGGCCATCATTTTGAACTCGCCTTCGAACCCGTCGGGGGCGGTGGTTGCGCCGGCCGATCTGGAGCGCATTGTGCGGCTGGCGCAGGAGCGCGGGCTGTGGCTGCTGCTCGACGAGTGCTATGTCTATCTGAGCTACACGGGGGCGCAGGTGAGCGGCGGCTCTTTCACGGATGCGAAGGATCACATTGTGGTGCTGGGGTCGCTGTCGAAGACCTATGCGATGACCGGATGGCGGGCGGGCTACGCGCTCGCACCGAAGCCGGTGATCGGGGCGATGACCAAGCTGCAGAGCCAGTCCACGTCGAGCACGGCGTCGTTTGTGCAGAAGGCGGCGATTGCGGCGCTGAGCGGCTCGCAGGACTGCGTGGCGGAGATGCGGGCGGATTATCTGACGCTGCGGGATGAGATCCTGGCCGGGCTGGCGACGATCCCGGGGATCACGTGCACGAAGCCGGAGGGGGCGTTCTATGTTTATCCGAACGTTTCGGCGTATCTGGGCAAGGCGGGCGTGCCGACGGCGATGGAGTTGTCGAAGCGGCTGCTGAACGAAGCGCATGTGGTGACGGTGCCGGGCGAGGCGTTCGGGACGGACCAGCACATCCGGCTGAGCTACGCGACGTCGCACGCGGATGTGGCTGAAGGCGTGGGGCGGATGAAGGCGTGGTTCGCGAAGCTGTAAAGGGAGCCAGTAGTCAGTAGCCGGCGGGCTCGTCGAG
>JBAUGH010000199.1:0-4253 GCA_049679565.1 Acidobacteriaceae bacterium | reverse complement strand
GCGCTGCCCAAACGGCTGGCGACGCTGGAAACCCGTCTGGCCGCGGAGAAGTCCGCTGTCGAGGACGCGCAGAAGACCCTGAAGGACCAGGAAGCGCTGCGCCGGCGCCTCGAAAGCGATCTCAAAGACCAGCAGCAGAAGATCGTCAAGCTGCGCGAACAAATGTCCGCCTTCAAAACCAACGAGCAGTACCGCGCCTTCCAGCACGAAATCGAGTTTGCCGAAGCCGAGATCCGCAGGATCGAGGACCGCGAGCTCGAGAGCATGGAGAAGACCGAGCAGCTCGACCAGAAGCGCAAAGCGGCCGAGAGCGCTCTCAAGGACAGCACCAAAGCCGTCGAGATCGAGAAGGAAGACGCCCGGGCGCAGTCGGCCGAGCAGCAGAAGCACCTCGAGAAACTGCTCGAGCGGCGGGCGGCCGAGCGGGCGCTGGTCACGGAGGATTTGCTGCGCACCTACGACCGCGTGGCGTCCTCCTCGCGAACCACCGGCATTGCCTATGCGCAGCAGCAGCGCTGCCAGGGCTGCCAGATGGGGATTCGTCCCCAAATGTGGAACCAGATTCGCGCCGGCGAAGTCCTCACCTGCGAGTCCTGCGGCCGGCTGCTGTATTACGACTCGTCGCGAGAGCCGCAGCCCGAGCCCGAGCCGGAGAAGCCGAAGCGCGGCCGGCGCGTGCCCCAGGCAGGCGTGGACTAGCGCTTCCGGCCGCAAGACCCCCGCCTGGCCTGTGCTACGCTTCGCATCGGTGGCCAATTTCGAAAAAACGCCGGCCGAAGTCCAGGAGATTCTCTCCCGGCCGATTCAACAGCTTGGCCTCAAGCTGGAAGGCTCTCCCCTCGAACGCTTCGTTCAGCAGCTCTACAAAGAGCTGGCCGCCAAGGGGCTCAACCGATTCCGCCCCCGCTGCTACCTCACCGACGAGTGGGGCTGCCCCAACATGGAGCCGGTCATCGGAATTCCGTTCTATCTCGCCGATCCCAAACTGCAGCGCCTCGAGTCGGAGATGAACGACATCGAAGATGCGCGCCAGATCATGATGTACCTGCGCCACGAGGCCGGCCACGCTTTCAATTACGCCTACCAGCTCTATAAATCGGCGGAATGGCGCGCCCTCTTCGGTCCCTTCCGGCGGCCTTACCGGGATAACTACAAACCGGTTCCTTTCTCGCGCCAGTTCGTGCGGCACATGGAAGGCTGGTACGCGCAAAAGCATCCCGACGAAGACTTCGCCGAGACCTTCGCGGTCTGGATGACGCCCCGCTCCAACTGGCGGAAGCGGTACCAGGGCTGGGGCGCGATGAAGAAGCTGCTCTACATGGATCGCATCGGCCGCAGGTTCCGCGATGCCGATCCGCCGGTCACCCACGGCGATACCGATATCACCGTCGACGAAATGAATGTGACCGTCGGCGAGTTCTATCAGCATGCGCTCGATCAGCAGCTGGTCCTCGGCGAGCTCCCCTTCGATACCGATCTGCGCGACATCTTCAACGTATCGAAGCGGCGCCGGAACGATGTTCGCCCCGCAGTCGACCTTCTTCGCGAAAACCGCAAGGTCCTGGTGGACAAGGTGAACTACTGGACCGGCGTCCAGCGTCCGCTGGTGAAAAAGCTGGTGGAAAGCATTGAAGCGAAAGTCAGCGACCTGGACCTGCGCGCCGACATAAAATGTGAACGAGAATACATCACCGAGGTCAGTGTGTACGCGACCGCTCTGGCCATGAACTACATAACCCGGGGCAAGTTCATTCTGCCTTGAAGAGCGCAGAGGCATCATGGCGAACCTGAAAATATCGATCCTGCACGACGTCTGGGAAGAGGGCCCGCCCGAACCGGAGCCGGAGCCGGTTAAGGCGCCGCGCGCCAGGAACGGCAAACCCTCGAAGAAGAAGAAGGATCCCCTCCACGACCGCGAAGAGATCTTCGAGGCGCTCGCAAAGCTGGGGCACGAACCTTCCTATCACGTCCTCGACGGCAGAAACCAGTCGCTCCTTGCCCTGGCAAAATGCGGCGCCGACCTCGTCTTCAACCTCACCGAGTCGTATGCCGGCGACGACACCATGGATAAGAACATCGCCTCGTTTCTGGAACTGCTGCACATTCCCTATACCGGCAGCGGTCCCCAGGCTCTCTATCTCGCCCAGGACAAGTCCATCGCCAAAAAGATCTTCGACTTCCACAGGATCAGAACCCCGGACTTCGCCGTCTCCTACAAAGGGCGCACCGATCACTCCCACGACATCGAGTTTCCCCTGATCGTGAAGCCGGTCTCCGAAGACGGATCCATCGGCATCGACTCCGGCTCCGTGGTCGACAGCGTCAAGGAACTGATGGAGCGCATCCACTACATCCACGAGGAATTCGACAGTCCCGCGCTCATCGAGGAGTACATCGAAGGCCGCGAAATCTACGCCTCCATTCTCGGCAACGAGAACCCCGAAGTGCTCCCCCTCATTGAACTGGACCTCTCGAAACTGCCCAAAGGAACCCCGCGCATTGCCGGTCAGGACGTGAAGTTCGACCACGACACCGAAGCCTACAAAGTGACCAAATCCGCGCCGGTCGAAGATCTCGACGAGGAGACCACGAAAAAACTGCAGGATACCGGACTCGCCGCCTGGCGCGCCCTCGGCTTGCGCGACTACGCCCGCATTGACATGCGACTGAACAGGAAAGGCGAGGTCTACGTCATCGAAGCCAACCCGAATCCATGGCTCTCCAGCGTCGCCGAGTTCACCATGGCGGCCAAAAAGGCCGGCTACTCCTACACCGACGCCATCGAGAAGATCGTGGAGCTGGCCCGGGCCCGCCCCCGGTAGTTCCGGGCAGACCGGGCGCGCCGCGCAGGCTCGGAACCCGTTTCTATCACGTTTCTGCCCCTCTCCGCCGTCGCCCCCATATTTGTCAAGAGGCAAGCCCAAACTCCAAAGTAACAGCCCCTCATAACATGCGACTTACAAGCCTGTAACTGCCAAGAAAGTTGGCAGCCTTTGGCTCGAAGTCTGGTATTCTATATATATAGGGTAAAAAAAGAAAAAGAGCCGCCTTCTGGCGGCCCTTTCTATTTCTGCCCGGGAGCATCATGGAACGCTTCGGATATCTCACGATCGCATCGCTGTCGCTCGGACCTGAACCACCGATCGGATCGGAGACCGGGTAATACCCACACGGTATTACCCGCGAAAGGTTCTGAAGTCTTCCAGTTAGGCCACCCCCCCACCCCGGGGGGAGGGGGGTGCCTTACCTCTTCCACCGGCTACATCAGCTCGTCGATGAACCCCTGGGCCGCCGTCGAATCGATGTGCAGCGGATAAGAGAGCATCGTTCGTCCCTGGGTAACCGGCTCCGCTTCGTGCAGCGCCGGCAGGTCGGTGCGCTCGAAGAATTTGCCGATGGGGATCTCTTCCCCCCACACGGTCGATTTATCCATGGCCGCCAGCCAGTCGGTGGAGTCGTAGTTCGCGTCGTCTTCGAGCTTCTTCACTCGCGGCCGGAACCACTGGAAGGTGTTGTCCTTGTTGTACGTCACGCAGGGGCTGAAGACGTCGAGGAAGGAGAAGCCTTTGTGCTGGATCGCCTGCCTGATCAGGTCGGTGAGATGTTTTTGGTCGCCGGAAAAACCCCGCGCGACGAAGGTGGCTCCGGCCGCCAGCGCCATGGTGATGGGATAAAGAGGGCCTTCGATGTTGCCGAAGGGCGTACTCTTGGTCCTCATGCCCAGGCGGCTGGTGGGCGAGGTCTGCCCGGTGGTCAGGCCGTAGATCTGGTTGTCCATGATGATGTAGGTCAGATCGACGTTGCGGCGGATGGTGTGGGTGAGGTGATTGCCGCCGATGCCGAGGCCGTCGCCGTCGCCGCCGGTCACCAGCACCGTGAGGTCGGGGTTGGCCATCTTTACGCCCGTGGCGACCGGCAGGGAGCGGCCGTGCAGTGTGTGCATGCCGTAGGTTTCGATGAAGCCGGGAAAGTTGGACGAGCAGCCGATGCCGCTGACGGTGACGATCTGGTGGTTGGGAATCTGCAGCTCGACGAGCGCCTTCTGGACCGCGGCGAGGACGCCGAAGTCGCCGCAGCCGGGGCACCAGTCGGGATCGACACGGCCCTTGAAGTCGGCCATGGTAAGGGGCTTGGGGGATTCGACAATGGTGGCCATGATGTCTCCTGAACCTGTTCGTTAAACCATGATCTCGTGCGTCGGGACCGACAAGGTCGTGTCGCCGGCCAGTTGTTCGCGCACCGCTTCCACGATG
>JBAUGH010000198.1:0-3587 GCA_049679565.1 Acidobacteriaceae bacterium | reverse complement strand
GCTCCGAAAGCACGCCGCCGAAGAACTGCAGCACGCGCTGACCATCGCCGACCAGCTCGACTACCTCGGCGCCGTCCCCAACGCTACCCCGAAAGAAGTGAAGCTTTCCGAAAAGCCCGAGGAAATGCTGCGCTTCGATCTCGACAACGAGACCGTCACCATCAGCGCCTATCGCAAACGCGTCCGCCAGGCCGAAGCCCTCGGCCACTACGCCCTCGCCGAAAAGCTTCGCCAGGTCATCATGCAGGAGCAGGAACATCAGCACGACCTCGCCACCGCCCTCGGCATCGACGTCCCCCATAGCCTCGAAGCAGGCGCCTGACCCAGCCTTGTATGAATTGCCCCACATCCCCGGTTTGGGGATGTGGGCATCCCGCAACGCCTCGCCGCCCCTGCTCGCATGCTGAACACCTCGCTCGCCACAGGCGCCCGGGTCCAGCCCCTTGCCGAGCGTTGCACCCTGCGCGCGGAACGCTGGCTGGTCCAACTACCCTCTCCAGCCGGCATCTCAACAATCGCGCACGCTCGGTCGTTAATCCTTTCCGGGACCTCAACAGTATGCGTCGCAGCCTTGGCCTTCTCACTCTCGCCCTCCTCGTTGTGGGGTGTGGCGGAAACAGCAATTCCTCCTCGACCTCGAATCCCTCCACTCCCACCAGTCCTGCGACCCCTGGCTCTGGTTCGGGCAGCGGCTCAGGACCCAGCGGCAGCTCCGGTACCTCCTCGAGCCCGGCCACCTACGTCTACCTGTCCAATTCTTCTTCCAGCGGCAAGTATCAGATCAACGCATACTCAGTCGGATCGAATGGAGCGCTCACCGCGATCTCCGGCTCGCCTTTCTCCACCAGCGGACAATCCGCACTCGCTCTCGCCGCAACCGGCTCCACGCTCTTCGGGACGGATGGGAACCACATCTTTTCGTTTTCCGTCGCATCGAACGGCGCCATCCAGCAGGAAAACTCAGTCATCGTGAGCAGCGGACCGGCATCCAGTCCTGTTGGTCCCACCCAGCTCTCCTTCGATCACAACGACGCGAGTCTCTATGGCTTCATCGCCGAGGGCGCCAGCGATTCCGCCGAGTTTGGAGCCTATAGCTTCAACGCCGGGAACGGTCAGGTGGCCCCAATCGACACCGCCGGCGCGGAGTCGACAACTCGCCCATGCTCGCATTTACCAGCAACGACCAGTTCGCTTACAGCTCGAACTGCTACCAGGGATTTTCGGGGATCAGCGGCTACTCGCGCGCCAGCAACGGCGGATTGACCGCCCTCAGCGCCAACTCATCCTTCCCCTCTCCCACAGCTCCCTCCGGTGATAGCTATTGCCCCTACGGAGCCGCGGCGGACGGATCGAACCATGTGATCATCGCCGTCGGCCAGATGCCTTCCGGCAATCCGGGCTCCAGCGGCCCGTGGCAACTGGCCATCTACACGCCCGGCACGAACGGCGCCCTCACCACCACCAGTTCCTACCAGACCATGACCACGCTCAACATCGGCGATTTTGTGAAATGGTATGCCTTCTCGCCTGACGACAAGTATCTGGCGGTGGCTGGCACTGCTGGTCTGCAGGTTCTGACCTATAACTCCGCCAACCAGACCTTTACCGCGATCGGCCCTCCCCAGGACACGGGCAATAGTTTTCAAACCCTTTCCTGGGATATGAACGATCACCTCTACGCATTGGCCGTTCAGTCGAACAGCCTCTATGTCTACACCGTCACTTCCACGGCGATAACCCCGGTTGCCGGATCGCCCTATTCGATTCAGAACCCGGTCTCGGTCGTCACGCTGTCTCCGTCTTCCGGCAGTGGCTCGTAGCAGCGGCTCCTGGCCGCGCCTGGTTCCCTCGCCAACGACTGCGGTGGTGACGAAGAGGCCTTGCTCCGCTGGTTTTCTCTCCGGACATCCGCATGATGCCGCCCTCACCTTCCTTGTCCAACTGCGCCATGTCGCGGGGCATCTCAAAGAAAGCGCACGCTCGGTAGCCAATCCTTCACCAGAGACCTCCACAGTATGCGTCGCAGCCTTGGCCTTCTCACCGTCGCCCTCCTTGTTGCAGGGTGCGGCGGAAGCAGCAATCCCTCCTCGACAACTTCAACCTCCAACCCCACCAGCCCCACCACCCCGAGCACCGGCAGCGGCTCCGGCACCTCGACCACCGCAGCAGCGACGTACGTTTACGTCTCGAACGCTCCCTCCAGCACCACGTTTCAGGTCAACGCCTACACCGTAGGCTCCAACGGAGCCCTCACCGCCGTCTCCGGCTCGCCCTTCCCCACCAGCGGCCAATCCGCTCTCTACCTCGCGGCCACCGGATCCACACTCTTCGGATCGGATGGCTACACGATCTACTCCTATGCGGTCGCCTCCAATGGATCGATAAAGCAGGAAAACTCTCTCGTCTCCGGCGAGGAGCAGAATGGCCAGGTGGTCGGCGGCCCGCTGGAACTCTTCTTCGATCCCCCTCACGCCAATCTTTATAGCTTCTACAATGCCGGCCCCGGCACTACCGACTACGGCGCGTACTCCTTCAACCCGAGCAACGGACAACTCGCCACGATCAACCTCGCAGGCGGAAGCGCCGAGAACACACCCATGCTGGCCTTCTCCGCCAACGATCAGTATGCCTACACTGCCGACGCGTACCACGGCTCGCCCGCCATTACCGAGTTCTCCCGCGCCAGTAACGGCGCCCTCACCCAGGTGAATCAGGATCTTTCCTTCACCTCGCCCACGGCTCCCGCTGCTACCGGCTTCCTGCCTTATGGCGCGGCCTCGGACGGCTCCAACCACATCATCGTGGCAATGGGCCAGGAGACGGGGGACGACTTCACTCCCAACGGGCCCTGGCAGCTCGCCGTCTACACGCCCGGCAGTGACGGCACCCTCACCACCACCAGCACCTACCAGAACATGACCACCATCAATGTCGGCGAGAACGTGAACTGGTACAGCTTCTCGCCCGACGACAAATACTTCGCGGTGGCCGGCACAGCCGGATTACAGGTCTTCTCCTATAACTCCGCCAGTCAGACCTTCACCGCAATCGGCGCGCCCCAGGATACCGGCAACAACTTCTGGACACTCTCCTGGGACGCGAACGATCATCTCTACGCCATCGCCATCCAGTCGAACAGCCTCTACGCCTATACCGTCAGCGCCACCGCGGTAACAGCGGTTCCCGGATCGCCCTATTCCATCCAGAACCCACAATCGGTCACCACGTTATCCCAGTCCTCCGGCAGCGGCTCCTGACCGCGGCGTCTGGCTGTCATTCGCTGTGCCCCTGCAAGCCGTTCTCCGGCATGGGGCGCAGCGAGTCCCGTCTCAGGTCCTTCTGAACACCTCCAGATAAAGTCCCGGACGCACACCATCCGCTTCCTGCCGGCTCTACGCCATTTCCTGCTTCCCTTCACCTCCGCTTCAGCTACACTGGTCCATTCCGCCATGAACCCGCTCTCCATGCATTCCGACGACCTCGCGTCCCTCAAAGACGACATGGTCGCCTTTATCGCCGGCCACGGCATCCGCCGCATCCCCGCGCACGCCGGCGATGACGTCCCCACCATCCTCTGGGAGGACGAA
>JBAUGH010000197.1:0-3217 GCA_049679565.1 Acidobacteriaceae bacterium | reverse complement strand
TTGATGACCTCGTTGACCACCTGGCCGGAGTTGCGGGCGAATTCCGGATTGAGGGTACTGGTGACGATGTTCTCCTGGGAAAGCGCATCGGGATTGACGGCAATGCCTTCGTTCTGGAGGGGACCGTCGTTGATGTCGGTTCCGGCGAGCAGGTAGGAATTCTGAGGGGTCTGGCTGCCGTTGGTGGAATAGCTGCCGAAGCGGTCGGAGGATTCGACGACGCCGGGGTTCAGTTTGCCGAGGCCGGCGGGATCGCGGCCCTCGAGGGGGATCTGCTCGAGCTGATCGGAGGTGACGACCTGCTTAAGCTGGGTGTCGGAGGTGTCGACCTGGAGAGCGGAGGCGGCGACCTGGACGGTCTGAGCTTCGGCGCCCACTTTGAGCGAGGCGTCGACGTCGCGGTTGTCATTGACGTTGAGATTGAGGCCGGTGGAGGAATAGGACTCGAATCCGGGCGCGGCGATGGTGACGGTGTAGGGGCCGCCCACCTGAAGCTGGGGGAAGATGTAGTAGCCTTTGGCGTCGGCCGTGGTTTTGGTGGCGATGCCGGTGCTGGTGTTGACGACAGTCACTGCAGCCTGGGGGATGACGGCGCCGGTGGAGTCGGTGACCGTGCCGTGGATGCTGGCGTAGACATTCTGGGCGGCGGCGCGGGGCGCAGGGGCGCAGGCGAGCAGACACAAGGGGAGCAGGGCGATCAGCCAGCGACTTCGTATGAGACTCATAATTCCTCCGAGGGGAAATGGGGGGATGACGCGGCAGAGCGCGGAGGGACGGGCTGCAGAGATTTTGCAGGAACCAAACCGCGGCATCGTCTCAGCACAGCTGACGCATCAGAAAACCGACGTTCGAGCCGCACACTGGGTCGTGGGTACACCAGGGAGGGGAACCTGTGATGAAGAGCAAGCAGGGGGCCAGACCCGGACGCGATGCGGAAGCCGGATTAGAACTGGGGTATTAGCGGTCTCGCCAGGCGCGATGGTTGACTTCCAAGTTACTGGGAGATGGCGAGATAGCTATGGGCGGGAAACGGCGGAGGGCGGGGATTCCGGAGCCAGGGAGCGGACAGGGCGCAGCGACTGGTTCTGTGGCAATTCGTAAATCGGGTCGCAATGGTTATGAAAAACAGAAGGGGGAGATGGGCAGGGATGGGGGCGAGATCCCCGGAAAAAAAAGGCCGCCGAAGCGGCCTCATTTTTCCGGACAGGTTCGGGTCAGAACTCGTAGCGGAGCGCCATCTGCGTGACGCGGGGACCGCCGGAGCTGGTGATCTGGCCGAAAGTGCCGCTGTTGGTATTGCCGCCCGGGTTGCTGAGGTTCGGGTGGTTGAAGAAGTTGAAGAAGTTGGCTTCATAGCGGAAGCGGGTGTTCTCAGTAACCTTGAAGGATTTGAGAACGCCGAGGTCGAGGTTGACGGAGGCGGGCCCGAAGAAATGATTGCGCTTCATGGGGCTGTCGCACCAGAGCGCGCTGCCGCAGGTGACATTCTGAAATGCGTTGGGATTGAGGAAGGAAATGGTCTCGACTCCGCCGGTATTGGTGGTGCGCACACCGGGCTCGGCTTTGCTGATGGTGTAGCCGCCGGCGAGCATGGGCCGGTCGACAAAGCGGCCGTCTTTATTGGGGTCGTTCTGCTTTGAGGTGTCGTCGAGGCCGATGGGGCCGCCGGTGTAGCGGCTGAGAATGCCGGAGAGCGACCAGCCGCCGAGGAGGAAGTTGTTGGGCCGCCATTTGGATTCCCAGATGCCGTTCGTCACGAACGCCTGGCGGATGTCGAAATCGGCCGGACCGTAGTCGTAGCGGGGATTCTCGGGATCGGTGGTGCCGGTGGCGCCGGTCCTCTGGGTGAAGACGTCGCTGACTTCGTCCATGGCTTTGGACCAGGTGTAGTTGGCGGTGAACTGCATGCCGCTGCTGTAGTGTTTTTTGAGGCTGACCTGAAGGCCGTTGTAATTGGAGAGGAAGCCATTGCTGCGGAAGTTATCGGAGTTGAAGATGGGATTGGGCCGGGCGCTGGAAAAGCCGTGAGGGTAGCCGGCAGCGACGCAGACCGCCGAAGCGGTGCTGGTGGTGGCCGGGCAAGCGGTGCGGCCGTCGTAGTTGTTGACGTCGGAGAGGCCGATGAGTTTGCGGCCGCGGGTGGCGATGTAATTGGTTTCGAGGGTGTAGCCGCGGCCGAGAGCGGATTCGATGCCGAGGTGAGCGCCTTCGTAATAGGGAGTCACGAGGTCCTGATCGATGTGGCGGGGCACGGGCAGGCCGCCAAACGCGGCATATTGAGAATTGCCTGCGAAGGGAACGCTGTAGAGGCCGGACTGATCCAGTGGGCCGGCGGCGACGCCGTTGAGTTCCGCACCGAAGGTGTTGTCGGAATAGTGGGGTGGGTTGAAGCGGATGTTTTCGAAGACGTTGTTGTAGATGCGGTCGTAGCCGATGCTGGCGCCGCCGCGCAGGACGTATTTGCCGGTTCCGGTGAGGTCGTAGGCGAGGCCGAGACGCGGGCCGAAGTTGTTGAGGTCCTTATTCCAGATGTCGTGATTCTTGATCTGGAAGGTAGCGGTGGCGATCTGGGCCATGCGCAGGTCGGTGATCGGGAAGAGGGGGTTGCCGTTGGCCGGCGAACCGGTAACGGGCGTGACGCCCGCGCCCCAGTAGACGTTGGAATCGACGTTGGGCAGGAAATTGTGGGGCGGCCCGAAATACTCCCAGCGCAGGCCGGCATTGAGGGTCAGCCTTTGATTGACGCGCCAGTCATCCTGCATGTACATGGCGACTTCGTTAGCGCGATAGCCGCGATAGGGATCGGGGGCGGCGTTGGTGGTGGAGTCGATAGCCGCGGAGGTTTCGTAGAAGCCGCCGTAGGTGGGCCCTCCGAAGAGCGCCCGGTCGGTATCGTCGCCGTAGTAGCCGTCGGTGAGGAGGTTCTCGACGTCGTAGGGCTCGAAGGTGCCGTAGACATCGTTATAGAACTTGGAGCCGTTGCGGGTGCGGCGAAACTCGCCGCCCGCCGAAAGGGTGTGATCGCCAATGACTTTGGTTAATGCTTCCTGGTACTGGAACTGGTTTTCGGTGAAGGGCTGGGGAAATCCGGAGTAAGCGCCGAAGCCCTCGCCGAGAGGATCGACGGCGGTGACGATCATGGGCACGCCGGCGGTGTCGGGGGCGGTGAAGTCGTCGGTGTGGCGGAGATAACCGGCGCGGATCTGATTCGTGGTGG
>JBAUGH010000196.1:0-2151 GCA_049679565.1 Acidobacteriaceae bacterium | reverse complement strand
TCACGGCTGCTCCCGGCCATTCGCAGCAAACCCCGTTCCGCCGCAAAAAGAAAGACTCCGCGCCTCCCTGGGAGACGCGGAGTCCTTCGGTTACAGGGTTATTTGTGACTGCAGCCGCCGGGGCAGCACGACGAATGTCCCGGGCAACTACCGCTCGGGCAGCACTTCGCGCCGGACTTGACCGCGCCTGTCACCGCGAACGCGGAAACAGCCAGCAGGGAAGTAGCAACGATCGCAAGGATTTTCGTTTTCATAGAGAGAATTCCTTTCAGTGTGAATGAGGATCGGCCTGCGCCGGGGCGCAGGAACACACAAGCCACACGGAAAGGTCTAAATCCGCAGATCGTCTTTCAGTCGAAACACCGCTGCCGCAAAGCGCAGCCCGGGCGTCAGCTCCCATAGCGCTTCCGCGCGTGGCGCCGCCCCATCGAAAGGCACAGCATCCGCAACGGGCAGGATCGCTACCTGTTCGCCACTCTGAGCTTCTGTCTTTTCCGGAGCCTGCTCACATTGCGCCGAGCATCCCTGGGTCGCTGCCTGCGGCGGACAACAGGGCATAGGGCGGTGCGTTGCCGGCGTCTGGGCGGCGCAGACAGCCGTTGCCAGCCACGCCACACTCAGCGCCACCGTCAGCATTCGCCCTGTCCGCCCGTCGTAGAAGCTCATCGGCCCAGGATCGTAGCACATCTTCTACTCCGCTCGCCCGCCTCCGCTTCACTGGCCGAGGGTTGATCCCGCCCCTGTGCCATACTGAAGCCGGCCTTCCCGAACCTCCCGCCTCATGACTTCCGCCTCATGATCCCCGCGCCCAATCCAGATCTCATGCGCCGCGCCATCCAGCTGGCCAGCGACAACGTCCGTTCCGGCCGCGGCGGTCCCTTTGGCGCCGTCGTCGTTCGCGACGACCGCATCCTCGGCGAAGCCGCCAACGCCGTCACCCTCGCCAACGATCCCACCGCCCACGCTGAAGTCGAAGCCATCCGCGCCGCCTGCCGCGCCCTCGGCTCCTTCACCCTCGAAGGCGCCGAAATCTACGCCTCCTGCGAGCCCTGCCCCATGTGCCTCGCCGCCATCTACTGGGCCCGCCTCGACCGCATCTGGTTCGGGAACTCCTCGGCCGACGCCGCCCGCATCGCCTTCGATGACGCCCTCCTCTTCCGCGAAATCGCGCTGCCAGCCGCCGATCGCCTCATCCCCTCCGCCGCGCTCCTCCGCGACGAGGCCCAGGAATCCTTCCGCCTCTGGCTCGAAAGCCCCAACAGAACCCCTTATTGAGAGCAGTTCACAGTTCTCAGTACCCAGCGCCCCCGGGCCTCGCTGAGCACTGTGCACTGAGCACTGGTCACTTCTCCTGCACCTTCCCACAACCCAGCCGCATCTCTCGAGAGATATGGACTACCGACACCTCGGCCGCTCCGGCCTCCGCGTCTCCGCCCTCAGCTTCGGCGCTGCCACCTTCGGCGGCGGTAACGAGTTCTTCGCCGCCTGGGGCAATGCCGGCGTCGACGAAGCCCGCCGCCTCGTCGATCTCTGCATCGACTCCGGCATCAACCTCTTCGATACTGCCAACGGCTACTCCAATGGCTTATCGGAAGAGATCCTCGGCAAGGCTCTCGGCGCGAAGCGCAACCAGGTCCTTATCTCGACCAAGGCCTTTTTCCCCATGTCCGATGCGCCCAACGACCTCGGCACCTCGCGCTTCAATCTCCTCGCCCAGTGCGACGCCAGCCTCAAACGACTCGGCACCGACCGCATCGATATCTACCACATGCACGCCTTCGACGCCTTCACCCCCGTCGAAGAAACCCTCGACACCCTGCAGACCCTCGTCCGCGCCGGCAAGGTCCGCTATATCGCCTGCTCCAATTTCTCCGGCTGGGCGCTCATGAAATCCCTCGACCTCTGCGACCGTTACGGCTGGCCGCGCTACGTCGCTCACCAGGTCTACTACTCCCTCATCGGCCGCGACTACGAGTGGGAGCTCATGCCCCTCGGCATCGATCAGGGCGTCGGCGCGCTCATTTGGAGCCCCCTCGGCTGGGGCCGCCTCACCGGCAAAATCCGCCGCGGCCAGCCCACCCCCGCCGTCAGCCGCCTTCATAAGACCGCCGACATCGGCCCGCCCGTTCCCGACGAGCATGTCTATAAGGT
>JBAUGH010000195.1:0-6264 GCA_049679565.1 Acidobacteriaceae bacterium | reverse complement strand
CAGGGGCGGGGGGTGGGGGGTGGGTTTTTCAGGGCCAGATCGATCAGCGTCCGCTGCTCCATCTCATGCGCCTTAGGCGATCCCGTCGCCGGGCTCGCCGCCGCCGACCGCTTCACGCTCAGCACCTGCCGGTCCCCCGCAAGCCGGCGCAGCCGCGGCATCACGTACGCGAATGCGCCCATGTTGGCCGGCTCTTCCTGAACCCAGACGATTTCCCGCGCGCCTGGGTGAGCTGAGAGTGCCGCCTTGAGTTCCGCCTCCGGCCAGGGATAGAGCTGGTCGAGGAACAGGATTCCGGTGGTCGCATCCTTCCGCTTCCGCCGCTCCGCGCGCAGCTCGTGGCCGATCTTCCCGGTGGCGATCAGCAGCCGCTCTGCGTTCTGGACCTCGGTCTCCGGCACCACCGGCAGAAACCGCGGACGGGAAAAGTCCTCCAGCGGCGACACCGCGTCAGGATGGCGCAGCATGCTCTTGGGCGTGAAAACAACCAGCGGCTTGCGCCACGCCCGCAACGCCTGCCGCCGCAGCAGGTGGAAGTACTGCGCAGCCGTCGAAGGTTGGGCGATCTGGAGGTTGTCCCGCGCCGCCAGCTGCAGGTAGCGCTCCATCCGCGCGCTCGAGTGCTCCGGCCCCTGCCCCTCATACCCATGAGGCAGCAGCAAAGTCAGGCCGCTCAGCAGCCCCCACTTGTCTTCGGCCGCGGCAAGGAACTGGTCGATCACGATTTGCGCGCCGTTGGCGAAATCGCCGAACTGCGCTTCCCACAGCACCAGCGCCTCGGGAGAGTCGCGGCTGTAGCCATACTCGAAGCCCATCACCCCGGCTTCAGAAAGGATCGAGTTGTAGACGCTGAACTGCGCCTGGCTGGCCTTCGGGCCCGCATCGAGGTGGTTGAGCGGGATGAAACGTTCCTCGTTCTCAATGTCGATCAGCACGCTGTGCCGCTGGTTGAACGTGCCCCGCTGCGAGTCCTGCCCGCTCAGCCGAACCGGCGTTCCCGCGGCCAGCAACGAGCCGAAAGCCAGCGCCTCGGCCATGCCGTAGTCGATCGGATGCTTGCCCTGGCCCATCGCGGCCCGTTGTTCCAGCAGCTTTTTGATCTTGGGATGGATGTGGAAGCTGTCCGGATAGACCGTCAGTTTCCCGGCAAGGCTGCGGATCGCTTCCGCTGTGAGTCCGGTATCGACTTCGAAATCGGGGCTGTACGCGCCCCCGCGATACCGGCTCCAGTAGTCGGGCATCTCCACCAGCTGTGGCTTCTTGCGGACCGTGGTCGCCTTCTTCTGCGCCTCGCTGAATTCCGTCTGGAGATCCTTGACCAGCGAAGAGGCGTCAACTCCGACCTGCTGCGCATAGAGCTGGTAAAGCGGAGGATGATCCTTGATGCGGGCGTAGCGCAGCGGCTGGGTCACGGTGGGATCGTCCACCTCGCTGTGGCCGTGCCGCCGGTAGCCGATAAGGTCGATGACCACGTCGCTGTGGAACTGGTAGCGATATTCCGCAGCCAGAGCCGCGACCCGCACCACGGCGGCCGGATCTTCGGCGTTGACGTGAAAGATTGGGATCGGCAGCCGCTTCGCGATGTCCGTCGAGAAGCGCGTCGAGTTGGTCTCCTCCGGCTCGGCGGTGAAGCCGATGAGGTTGTTGGCGACAATGTGGATGCCGCCACCCACCGAATAGCCGTCGATGCATGCGAGGTTCAGGGTCTCCGCCCAGATCCCCTGGCCGGCAAAGGCCGCGTCGCCGTGGATCACGACCGGCAGAACCCGTTCGACGCCATCCGCGCCGTACCGCTCCTGGCGGGCTCGGGCGCGGCCCATCGCGACCGGATCCACAGCTTCCAGATGGCTCGGGTTCGAGACCAGATGCAGCGCTACGGTTGTGCCGTTCCGCGCCGCGAAAGTGCCGGTGGCGCCAATGTGGTATTTAACGTCGCCCCCGCCCAGAATGCTGCGCGGATCGACATCTTCAAAGCGGGCGAAGATGTCGACCGGCGATTTGCCGAGAGTGTTCACCATCACGCTGAGCCGTCCCCGATGGCTCATGCCCATGATGGAACGCCGCGCGCCCAGCTCAGCGGAGCGGTTCAGCAGCCCATCGAGGAAGGGAATCAGCGCCGTGACGCCTTCCAGCGAAAAGCGCTTGGTGCCCAGATAGCGCGACTGGATGACCTGCTCGAAGATGTCGGCGCGGGCGAGGAGCTCAAGGATGTGCGGCTGATCGACGGCAGGCGGTTCAGATTCGAGCCGCTCCTGAAGCCAGGCGCGGCGATCCGCGAAAGGGATGTGCATGAACTCAGCCCCGACGGTGCCCGAATAGAACCGGCGAGCGGCTGGGACGAATTCGTTGTCGAGTTCAAGCTCGGGAACGGAGAGCGGCGCAAGGTATTGGCCCAGCGGGTCGAGGTTCGCCTGAAGGTAGCCCCAGCGGCGGAAGGCATCCAGAGTGGACTCGCGGAGGTGAGTAGAGGAAACGCCGCTCGGAGTGTCGCGTTGGGGAGCAGTCATCGGCAGGATCGGTTTTCAGAACTTTGGGGCCGGAGCAGAATCCAGGGAAGAAAAAGGCCGGCGATTGACCGGCCTTTCCATCCCTGCTGTCCATTTTACGCGTCGCCGGGGCTGGGCAAACACCCCCGGCCAACCTGGGAGAAACCGCCCTTACCGGCTCACTCGCAGCAGCACCACTCCATGTGGAGGAACGGTGACGGTGTAGCTGCCGTGGGTCGCGCTCACATCCTCGTGCTTCCACACATCGCGGAGTTTAGCGTGCTCGGAAAAGCCGACGTCGCGGAGGTTGAGGGTTACCGAATGCTCCGCGTCGCCGCGATTGAAGAGCCCGGCAGCCAGCGCGCCGCTGCTGAGCGGCTTCGTCCAGATCTCCGTCATGCCCACAGCGGAAGCGCGGTCGCCCTGCTTCCCCAGGGAATCCTGATCGACGGCAATGACTTCCTTGTTGGTCAGGATCGCCAGCGTTTCCGGTGTCATCTTGCTGAGATCGTTGCCGGCCAGCAGCGGCGCAGCAAGGATGGCCCAGAGGCTCATGTGAGTGCGGTATTCGTCATCCGTCATGCCGCCATTGCCTACCTCGAGCATGTCCGGGTCGTTCCAGTGGCCAGGGCCGGCGTATTGGGCAAGGCCGAGCTGGCCGAAGCCGATCTCCGACATGCGCTCCCAGGTATCGTTGATATCGCCGGTAGTGCGCCACAGGTTGCCGCCGACGCTCGCGCCCCACTTCCACACGTCGTTCCAGCCGTATTGGCAGAGGCTGAAGACGATCGGCCTGCCGGTCGCCAGCAGCGCCTGATGCATTTTCTCGTAGGCTGCCTTCTGCATGGCAAACTGCTTCTCGGGATCGTGGGGCGCCTGATCGCGCATGATTTCCCGAAAGCTGCACAGATCGTATTTCAGATAGTCGATGCCCCAGCCGGCGTAGGTCCTGGCATCCTGCTCCTCGTGGCCGTAGCTGCCCTCGAAGCCGGCGCAGGTCTTGGGGCCGGGCGAGGAATAGATGCCGATTTTGAGGCCCTTCGAGTGAACGTAGTCGGCGAGGGCCTTCATGTCCGGGAATTTGTCGTTCGTATGAATGACGCCGCTGGCGTCGCGCTGGCCCTCCCACGTGTCGTCGATGTTGACGTAGATATATCCCGCGTCGCGCATCCCGCTGGAGACGATAGCGTCGGCGGCAGCGCGGACATCGGCGTCATTGACCCGGCCAGCGAAATGATTCCAGCTGTTCCAGCCCATCGGGGGGGTGGCAGCGACAGCAGCATCCTGGGCCAGAGCCGCGCCGGAAAATGCCGTCATAACGGAAACCATGAATGCGGTTACAAAAATCCTGCGAATCGACACGAGCAAATTTCCTTTCATGCGCTTTGAGGGTGGAGGATGCGAGCCGCAGGACAGTGTACTGCAACTCAGCGGAGCAATGCGCCCCACACGGTGTCAACCGTGGCGTGGGCGATGGCGGAGGCGCCAACGCGGCGGTCCTGCCGCCAGGCTCGCCCGTAGAAGATGCCCGCGAGGGCTGCCAGCAGGACATAGCGCCAGTTGAAGGATGCGGTGCGTTTGTTGAAATGCGACAAACCAAAAAGGCAGGCGGTCACAAGCAGGGAAGCAAGGCGGCCGAGCCGGCGCTCGAGCAGGTTCTGCATCCATCCGCGAAAAAAGACCTCTTCAGGAAGCGCGACCCCGACGAAGCTGAGAATCCAGAGCGGCGCGACCAGCCAGGGATGGCTGACGCGGCCATGCAGGTGGAGAAAGCCGAGCGCCAGTCCGAGCGGGATGGCGAGGGGCGTGTAGAAAAGAAATTCGCGGAGTCCGATGCGGACGTCACGCCAGCGCAGGCGGAGGTCGAAACCGACCCCGCTGAGCTGGCGGATGGCCAGAAAGCCATACAGGCCGGCGTCGAGCAGGGTGAGCTTGCCCAGCAGAGCCAGGCGATGGGGCCACGCAGGCTCGAGCCAGCGGAGATCGACGGCGAGACCGAGTGGGAAGAGGACCAGGTAATCGAGAAGATGGCCGTGCTGTTCGGGATCGCGCTGCGCCGCAAGCCAAAGCAGGGCCGAGACGAGCACGGGTATCAGGAGATAGAGCAGCAGCCAGCGCAGGGCGAAGGTGCCGGCAGAAAGGCTGACGAGGAGCCAGGGGAGGACCAGGGCGAGGGGCAAAGCAAGGCGAGCGCCCAGCGGCAGGGACTGAGCGGCGCGGATACAGCGCTCCCCCGCGAACGCGAAGGCGAAAACGGGCGCCAACAGAAGCACCAGGGCCACGATCGCCGGGATGAGCGGAAAGGAAAGCGCCACGATCCTATCGTAACGGGAACGAGGCGCTCGGCGGACGGCGCGGATTGACCCGCAGTCGAGGCGGTTGTACCGTAAGAGGTTCGCGTGCTGAAAATCCTGTTCGGCTGAGGCTCTCGTGACCGAAACCGCCACCCTGCGCAAGACTGCTTTGAATGCGATGCACCGCCGTCTGGGCGCGAAGATGGTGGACTTCGGCGGTTGGGATATGCCGGTCGAATATTCCGGGCTGATCGCCGAGCATATGGCGGTGCGCACCGGCGTGGGCATGTTCGACGTCAGCCACATGGGGGACATTCAGCTGCGGGGCCCCGGATCGCTCGCGGCCGTCCAGCAGATCTCGATGAACGATGCAGCGCGATTGCAGGCGGGACAGGCGCAGTATTCGGCGATGCTGTACCCCGAGGGCACGTTTGCGGACGACATCATCGTTCACAAATTCAGCGATAACGATTATCTGTTCGTGATCAACGCAGGCACGAGGGAGAAGGACTACAACTGGGTGCGCGCGCAGGCCCGCGGCTTCGACTGCCACGTGAGCGACTACAGTGACTACTACACGCAGCTCGCGATCCAGGGGCCAAAGGCGCAGGAAACCCTGCAGAAGCTGACCAACGCCGATCTGAGCAAGGTGAAGTTCTACTGGTTCACCTGGGGTACGGTGTGCGGGCTGCCCAACACGCTGATCGCGCGCACGGGCTATACCGGCGAGGACGGGTTTGAGATCTACATTCCCTCCGACGTTCCAACCAGCGAGCGCGTGTGGAACGAAGTGATGGACGCGGGCAGGGAATTCGGGATCGCGCCGTGCGGGCTCGGAGCGCGGAATACGCTGCGCCTGGAAGCGGCCCTTTCGCTCTATGGACACGAGATTTCCGAGTCGATCAACGTCTTCGAAGCGGGGCTGGACCGCTTCTGCAAGCTCGAGAAGGGGAAGTTTCTTGGATCGGACGCGCTTCAGCAGGTCCAGGCCGCCGGCGGACCGGAGCGGAAACTGGTTGGCCTGGAGGTCGTCGAGCGCGGCATTGCCCGTGACGGCTATCGCGTCTTCGATCTGGAAGGCGAAGCGATCGGAGTGGTCACCAGCGGGTCGCCGGCCCCGTTCCTGAAGAAGAACATTGCGCTGGCCTATGTGCCGCGCAGCTTTGCGGAGTTGGGGATGGAAGTCGCCGTAGAGATCCGGAACAATCCGGTGAAGGCCAGGGTGGTGCCGCTCCCGTTCTACAAGAAGCCAAAGAAGGCCTGACGTGGACGTCCCGGAATTAATTGTGCAGCCGAACGAATTGCGGGACGAAATGTGGATAGCCGGGCGCCGATTGCCGTGTGCGCGGCCCGTACAATGAAGGGGAGAACTGAATCGCAATGGCATATCCCACAACATATCGATACACCCGCGAACACGAATGGATTGAAGCCAACGGGAAGACGGCGTCGGTCGGGATCACCGATCATGCGCAGGACTCGCT
>JBAUGH010000194.1:0-4576 GCA_049679565.1 Acidobacteriaceae bacterium | reverse complement strand
GCTCCATGGAAGCGGTGACCACGTGGCTGCGCGCATGGCGATAGGCGGCCATGGCGCCGACCAGGTCGATGAAGTTCATGAGCCGGCCGCCGAGCAGGTTGCCCAGGGTGTTGGTGTCGTTGGGCAGGATCAACTCGGTCATCTCCGACTGCGACTGGGCCACGGTGCGCGGCGGCAGTGCAGGGCCGTTCATTTCCATGCGTTCTCCCCGATTCCTTCGGTGTCTCTGACTCTTACGTTAAACGAGGAGAGCGCTGGGCGCCAGAAGCGGCGGGAGTGGGCTAGTTCTCCGAGACCGTTTTGGGACGGTCGTTCTGAAGAACGCGGATTTGCGAGCCGAAGCGGTGATAGTCGCGGAACTCGAATTCGTTGAGCACAGCGCGGCTCTTGTCTTCCTGGAGACTGACGGCCCCCCGGACGGGCAGAAGGAAATCGTGGTTGTTCATGGCAATCCACGAGTAGTCCACAGAAACGCTGGATGCGCGAATGAGGAGCGGCGGCGGGATATCGTCGGCTTCGACGGTGATGCGGCGGACGCCAAGGGTGGCGGGATCGAGGTAGAGCAGGCCGTGGAAGCCGACGTTGCCCACGTGATTATCGTGGTCGAAGAGGCCGAAGGCGGAGTTGGCGCGAGCGACTTTGAAAGCAAACACCTGGACGGGCTGGCCATCGAGGAAGGCAGACTCTTTCCAGGTGAAGTCGGTTTTGGCCGAGGGGTCGAAAACGAGATGAAACATTGCGCCGAATTCGCCTCCGGAGTGGGCGAACTGCAGCTGATCGGGCTGGACGGTGCTGGGGCTGTCGTTGAGCAGCACAGTCGAGCGGGACTCCCGGTGGTCGATGTAGCGCATCAGCTCGACCAGGGTGTCCTTGTGCTTCCAGTCGCCGTGGCCGGTGGCGTCGATGGAATGGTTGGTGATCTCGACGCAGAAGAAGTTCTGGAGGGTATCGGACCAGGCGAGAGCGCGCTTGCGAGCGCCTTCGAGCATGGCCTGGGTTTCGGCTGCGGTGGGCGCCGGAACGGGATTCGCGGGGCTGGCGATGACGAAGCGGCTGTTGGCAGTGGCGGCTTCCGCCACCAGATGCCGGCCGGCTGCCGAGCCGGCCGCATCGCCGGCGGCGCTGAACGTGGGATTGGGCGCAGTGGAGGCGGCGATGGTGCCTTCGACGCTGAAGGAGGCGGACGCTGAGGCGGTTTGGCCGTCCTGGGTGAGAAGGGCTTTGACGTCATAATTGCCGGCCGGAAAGGCGTGTCCCTGGAGGGTGCCGAAGTAGGGAATTGCGGCGCCGGTTCCAGAGACCCTGTGCAGTTCGATGGGCATTTCGGTCAGCAGCTGATGATTGCGGAAGAGCTGCAGGCGCAGTGAAGGCTGGGCAGGGCTGCCGGCGGCGGGATGCACCAGGAAAAAGAGTGAAAGGCTGCGGGTGTTTTCAGCCAGCTCGCCGGCGAGGTCGGGCACGATGCGGCCGTTCATGTAGCGCATCGGCTCAAAGTCTTCGCCGATCTGCTCGATGGGATCGACGCTGCGCACCAGGGCAATGTCGCTGAGGGCCGGGCCATGCGGTGCGGGCTCGACGGTGAAGGTGGTGCGCTGGGCGCCGGCCTGGTTGCCGAGCCGGTCGAGCACCGCGGTTTCCAGCGTGTAAACGCCGGGGTCGGCAGAGAAATGGCGTTCGAGGGAGATGACCTGATCGGGATCGAGGCGGAGCTTGTCGGGGGCCTCGTGCAGGGGGAAGTCCTCGCCGAAGCGCTGCAGGACATCGCCCCTGCTGTTTTCGATCACGGCAAGGATAGAGGCGTGGGCGGAGGAGATGTGGGTGTTGGCGTCCTCGTGGATTTGCAGTTGCGAGACGGGCACCTCGACGTCGAGTTCGCTGGAATTGCCATCGGGCAGCTCCCCGAGGTGAAGCACGGCAGTACGGAAGGCGATGTCGGTGGGGAAGGTGGTTGCGGCAAGGATGTGCAGCAGCGGCACTTCAAAGGGGCGGATGCCGGAGGCTTCACCGGGCGGGACCGCGAAGTAGCCGGCGCGGGAGCGAACCACCAGGCCTTTGCGCAGGGGGCGGACTTCGATGGGGCGGAACTCGCCGTTGTAGTCCTTAATCGGGGGCACCCAGGAAGCCTGGTAGTAGTTGGTGAGGTCGTTGTGGAGCTGCTGGATCTGATGCTTGTCGCCGCCGGAGGCGCGGATGTAAATGCCTCCGGTAGCGGAGGCGAGCGGGATGAGGGGACTCTGGTCGGTGTCGCCGCCGCCGCCGAATTCGAAGCCGGTGGTGTTGTGGGCGGAGGCAGCGTTGAGTTCCGACCCCGGCGTGAAGCCCGGCGATTCGGTGTTATTGCCCTGGACGCCGCCACTGGAAGAGATTGCGCCGCCCATGCCGATGGTGGAGATGGCCATGGCCGCCTGCATACCGGCGCCGATTTGCTGGTTGACGGGATTTGCATCGACGGCGCAGAGGGTGACGCCGCCGCGATTGGCGAGGCTAACGATGGAGCGAATCTCGTCGCGCGCGTCGGAGTCGGCGGCGATGCCCTGGGAGAAGTAGAGGATGAATTTGCGCCCGGAGAGCTGGCTCTGGCTGGCAATGAGTCCCTGGAGCGCGGCGAGAGAGGGGAAGGTATGGCGTTCCTCGAGGATGCGCTGCGACTGCTCGAGCGCGGAGAGCAGGAGTTTGGCGTCGGGGCGATTGGCGGAGAGAGAGTCGCTGTCGGCGGCGGCGATCAGATCCTTCTCTGTGGCGCTGAGGCCGGGGGAGGGAAGCGCCGCGACGGGTGGCGTTGCGGCGTCGATGGCCGCCTCCACGAGCCGGCGGTCGGCCGTCCAGGGCTGGAGGAGGCGAAGACGGCCGTTCACCTGGAGCACCGCGAACGAATAGCCCGCGTTGGGGATGGCTTTGAGGATCCTGCCGGCCAGGGTGCGGGCCGTCTTTGCGGCGCCGGGATCGAGGCGATCGAAGACCAGGGTGACCAGGTGCTGCGATTCCGCGCTGCTGGTCAGGAGACGCAGCGAGGAAAGCCGAACCGGGACGCCGTCGTCGCTGACGGCCAGATCGGAGGGCTCGAGGTTGAGCACCGGACGGTTGTGTTTCGTCCGGACAATGAGATCGACGGAGATGGTGTCGACCGTGGTATCGGACGCCGGGGCATGGAGGGCCGCAGCAGAAGGTGCCGGGGCCGGGGGCGGCGGAGAAGGCGACTGCGCCAGGGACGCCAGGGCGGACAGGAGGATGAAGGCAGGAAAACAGGAAAACCGGCGGCAGATCAGGATGGAGCATGCCCGCGGTGCTGACATGATGAGAGCTCCGCCGGAACCGGAAGCGCTGAGAATAAATTTTCAGATGAGCAGGGTCCGCCCGGCACGACCACGATAGCGCGCAGAGCATGGGAGGACAAGCGATTTGTGGCTTTGCCTGGCTCGCGGTGCGCGGGCAGGAAAGCGGCAGGCGGAAGATGCGGGGACGCGGCCGGCCCGCAATCGGGGCCGGATGCGCGATCATGAGAGAGACAGGAAAATACTCGTTGGCGGGAGGACCATGGACAAGGTTGCAGGTCTCCAATCGATTCTGGAGCAGGATCCGAACAACACGTTGGCGCGCTACGGGCTGGCGATGGAGTATGCCGGGCGCGGCGAACCGGCCGAGGCGCTGCAGCAGTTCGACCGGCTGCTCCTGGACCATCCCGAATACACCGCCGGCTACTTTATGGCTGCGCAGACGCTGGCGAAAGCCGGACGGGCGGGGGAGGCGAAGCAGCGGCTGGTGGACGGCATGGCGTGCGCGCGCAAGGCCGGGAATCAGCACGCGCTGAGCGAAATGCAGGCCATGCTGGACGAGCTGGAGATCCCGGAATAGGCGCGCCGCCGCGTGCGGGAGCTGCGGCAGAAAGCGGCGCGAGCGTGGCGGAAGATGTCGCCGCGCGGGTGTGGAAAAGCAATCCCCAAAAAGGAAAGAATTCCCGCAGAACGGTTCCGCGAGGGGCGGGACGCGAGGATAATGTCTCAATCATGAGAATTCCCCTGTTTCCACTCGATTTGGTGCTCTTCCCGGGGACGGCGCTCCCGCTGCATATTTTTGAGGAGCGCTATCGGGAGATGGTGGGGGAGTGCCTGACCGAGTCCCGGGAGTTCGGCGTGGTGCGCGCCGAAGGCGAACAGATGGCGCTGATTGGCTGCATGGCGCGGATCGTGCGCGTGCTGGAGCGCTACAACGATGGGCGCATGGACATTCTGTGCGAGGGCGCGCAGCGCTTCGAGATCGAGGGGCTGGACGAGTCGCGCGCGTTTCTGCAGGCGGACGTGGGATTTTTCGGGGACGAAGGGGCGCGCTCGACCCGAGCGGAGCGCGAGGACTGTGCGGCGCTGCACTACGCGACGATGCAGCTGGCGGGGTTCGAGTGTCCCACCATGCATCTGGATCTGAACGCGCCGGTGGCGTTCCAGCTGGCGGACGTGCTGCCCTCGGACCTGGGCTTTAAACAGCAGCTGCTGGCCAGCCGGTCCGATGCGGAGAGGACGACCCGGCTGCGGGACTTCTACAATGAGATGATGCCGCGGCTGCACGGCGCGAACCCCGACCG
>JBAUGH010000193.1:0-2613 GCA_049679565.1 Acidobacteriaceae bacterium | reverse complement strand
GCAATACCGATTTACCCTGGGTGTTGAACAAATCCTTGAAATAATTCGGGTCGGTAAATGGGAAGTCGGGCACGCCGTGAGGAATCAAGTCGATCTTTTCCAGAGGGACGCTGTACACGTTTTGCAGGAGCGCTGAGGCGAGCTCACTCATCACGATCAGCCGGTCGGAAAGGTGCGCGATCTCTTCGAGTACGGTGCGCTGGTGCAGATCCGGTTCCCGCAGCACGGTATGAAGCGTAGTCACCAGCGGCATCTTCAACCGGCGCAGCAATGACAGGATATGGCTGCCGGCCGGTCCCCCAAAAATGCCGTACTCATGCTGGAGACAAACGAGGTCGTTGCCGTTGAAATTGAGGAATTCGGCGGCGCGCTCGTATGAGGCGCAATCCTCCTGCTCGATTTCCATGCGCACGCGGTCGGGATACTCGTAGCTCGAGTCCGGGTCGTTGACCGGAATTGCGAACAGACGAGCGCTGCCATATTCCGAGGCGATCGCCGTGCAGAGATCCGTTGTAAAGGTCGCAATCCCACATTGGCGGGGAAGATAGTTGCCAATGACGGCGACGCGCGTGGGCAGAGGCAAGGGCGGGTTTTCTGCTGTGGTCACCGGCCGAGCAGACATGTCTGGCAGTCCCTCGGCTATCCCTTCAACGTGAAGCATCTCCGCGAGGGTCACTGGTTCCTGCTTTCATTCCTTGTGCTGGGGCAGATTTCGCCCGACCTTCACGGGAGAGTCTCGGGCATTCAGTTCGCGTGCAGTCTGCCTGCGGGGGAAACGACAGTAGCCTATTCTGGCGCCAGTTCCCGGATGGTCATCTCGTCGGTTGAACTGAGCGAAGCGCTCTGCTGAATGTGCCGGGAGTGAAGTGTCGCTTTGGCAATATGGAGTCCAAAATATCGTGAGACGCGCACCGAGCCGAGCTCCGCCGCATTGAACTTCGTCGGGGTTTGCGTCAGAGAGCGGGTAATCGCCCGAGTGATGGCTGCCTGGTCCGTTCCGCCGCAGCCGAGCCGGGAGCACACCGACTCGATCCACATAAAGTGCCATCCCACCTCGCGAACCGCAAGGTCGAGCTGCGCGGGCGCAGCGTTTTCTACGGACATCCACGCCTTGTCGAACGGCTTCTGTTTCAGACGAAGCCCGTTGGGCAAAATGCAACCCACGCGCAGGAAGATCGCCGGCGGCTTTACCACGAGCCCTTGCCGGATTGTCCCGCGTTCGCCGGAACACCAACCGAACCACCCACCTGGGCGTCCGGGACCGCTTCCGGGGAAATCGGATGGCTGGGACTGATGCTGATGTCGTGCACTTCCGCGGGTGCGTCTGGCGGCTGACTGTCCGGGGCCGCGTCCGCGTCAGACCGCGTCAATCCGAAGGGATAAACGGAGGTATCCGTCGTGGAGAGATGGCTCTTTACATCGGATTTCCTGATGAGGCTCATGGAAACTCCAGTCGATCCGTTGCGTACCTGAAAGGTGCTCGTCTGGAGCGAAGCACGGAAAGCTGAAGGCGAGGAAGGGGGTTCTCAACTGCTTTCACTACTATACTCCGGAAACTCGCCAATACAGGTGAAATCCCGATAAAGTTAGTCTCCGGTTCGCTTCTGTTCGACAAATCGCACGATTGTGAGCAATTTAGCTCAGTTATTGTTCTCCCGTTCTGTTCCAATCATTTTGGAGCAGAGTCTCTCTGTATCTCCTCACTCTTGGTTCTGAGCTAAGTCAGCCCATCTGAAATGCGTTTCTCTTAGCCCCTCCGCAGTTAATAAGGAAAACCTGATGAAAATCACGCCTCTGCTGTTGGTCGGCGCCATTGCGCTGACCGGCGGAAACCTCTGGGCTGCGTCTGGACGCCAGGATTCGATCGAGCGTCTGCAAATGTCTTCGGATGTCCTTCACTCCATTATGAGCGCCCCGGATCGGGGGATTCCCGAAGAGGTGATGAACAGCGCGAAATGCATTGTCGTCGTTCCCCATCTGGTCAAAGGCGGTTTTGTGGTCGGTGCCGAGCATGGAAGGGGCATCGCCTCCTGCCGCACGGCTGACGGCTGGAGCGCTCCGGCGTTCGTCTCTGTCGGAGGCGGAAGCTGGGGCCTGCAGATTGGCGTGGAGGGCGTCGACCTGGTCATGGTCGTCATGAACGACCGCGGCCTGCAACATCTGCTTTCCAGCAAATTCCAGGTCGGCGGAGATGCATCGGCTTCCGCGGGCCCGGTCGGCCGCCACGCTTCTGCGGGTACCGACTGGACGATGAACACAGAACTCCTCACCTATTCACGTTCTCGTGGCGTTTTTGCGGGTATCACCCTCGATGGAGCGGTCGTCGAGCAGGACGCCGACTCCACCCGCGCCATCTATGGCCGCGACCCGTCGTTCCGGTCGATCCTTGCCGGCAACGTTCGCGCGCCGAGATCGACGGCCCACTTTATGCAGGCGATCGTCGAAACCGGCCGTGCGGGTACGGTCGCGGAAGCGCAACCCGGCCAGCAGTAGGCCATTCAACCGTTGCTGACCGGGATCTCCGAACGACCCCGGTCAGCCTGGCACCCTTATAAGGAGAGTTCCGCATGCTGATCCACATCGTTATTACGCTCGTTATCGTGGGATTTCTGC
>JBAUGH010000192.1:0-6511 GCA_049679565.1 Acidobacteriaceae bacterium | reverse complement strand
ACGCTGCCCAGCGGCTTGCCCGACGCCGCTTCAAAAAAATGCACCCGCAGCCCGCTCTCGCTGTGGTCGTACCCCAGCAGATACTCCCCGGGCGCCAGCCGGATGTCCGTGCCCACCCGCAGCGGCGCCTGGGTTACCAGAAAGTGCGAGTACTTCCCCTCCGCTGAATAGCCCGCCGTGATCAGCACCACCCCGGCGATGAATTTCCCATGCCCGTCCGTGATCCCCGACGCCGACCGCATCTCCGTCTCGATCCGCTCGGTCACCACCGGCGCGCGCACCGGAATCACCGACCGCAGCTCCGCATCCGTGGCCACACGCCACTCTGCGCCGCGACCTTCCTGCGCCCACCCCCGGCACCCCAGCATCACCACCAGCGCCGCCAAAAACCCGGACCCCATTCGAACTCGACTCAATCGCCTCATCTCACTCCCCTAACCTGCAACCTGTTCCCCGGCTTCAGTCGAAATGCACAATCCCCCGCTGCAGCGCCGTGGTCGCTGCCTGGGTTCGATCCTCCACGCCCATCTTGCTCAGCAGGCTGTTGACGTGCGTCTTCACCGTCGCCTCGGAAATAAACAGCGCGTTGCCGATGTCCTTATTGCTCTTGCCGGCCACAATCAGATGCAGCACCTCCAGCTCCCGCGCCGTCAGCGTCGCTCCGCTCATCCGCTCCGCCAATTTCTCCGCCACCTGCGACGGTATCCGCGACTTGCCCGCGTGCACCGTCCGCACTGCCTCCGTCAGCTCCTTCAGGTCCATGCCCTTCAGCAGATAACCCTTCGCTCCCGCCTGCATGGCGCGATAGATGTCCTCGTCGCCGTCGTAAGTCGTCAGCACGATGATCCGCGCCCCCGGCGTCTCTCCCCGTATCTTCGCGATCGCCTCCACCCCGTTCAGCTTCGGCAGCCGCAGGTCCATCAGCGTCACGTCCGGCCGGTGCCTGCGGAACATCTCCACCGCCTGCTCGCCGTCCGACGCCTCGGCCACCACCGCAAATCCCGGAACCGTGCTCAGCAGCGCCGCGAATCCCTGGCGCACGATCGCATGATCGTCGACGATCAGGATTTTGATCGTGTCCTCTGGTGTATTTGTCATCCTTACGAATTCTTTCCCGCGTCCCGGTTTCCCGAATCGCGAATCAGCGGCAGGCTCAGATGCACCCGCGTTCCCTGGCCCTCGGCGCTCTCCACCGCCAGCTCGGCCCCGATCACCTTCGCCCGCTCCCGCATACCCGTCACCCCGAAATGCCCCCGCTCCGGGCCCGGCGCCGCGCCCCCGAAACCCTTCCCATCGTCCCGGATCTCCATCCCGAACATACCGCTGTCGAATTCCAGACGCAGCAAAATGTTTTTGGCCTCTCCGTGCCGTACCGCGTTCACCACCGCCTCCCGCGCAATCCGCGCCAGCTCCCGCTCCACGCTCGCGTTCAGCGGATGATTCGTCCCCGCCACCTGCATGTGCACCCGCGCCCGGGCTCCGTCCCGCGCCACCACTTCCTCCGCCATCCGCAACACCCGCGTCGCCAGCTCTTCCCGTTCCGCCGTCTGCGAGCGCAGCTCCCATATCGACATCCGCGCATCTTCCAGACTCGACCGCACCAGCGCCTGCGCCCGTTCCAGCGGCTCCTTCGCCGCTTCCCCCGACCGGCGCATCAGCTGCGCCACCAGTTCGAGGTGTACCGATACGGCGACGAACCCCTGCGCCAGCGTATCGTGAATCTCCCGCGCAATCCGCGCCCGCTCCCCCAGCACCGCATGAAACTCCCGCTCCACGCGCTTGAGCCGCCGCCGCCATGCCGCGTACCCCGCGCCCAGCAGCGCCAGCGCCAGCAGCACCCGGAACCACCACGTCTGCCACAGGTGCGGTTCCACCGTCAGCTCTGCGGTCGCCGCTGTCCCGCTCCACACGCCGTCGTTGTTCCGCGCCATCACCCGAAATGTGTAGTGCCCGTGCGGCAGATTCGTGTAATACGCCGTCCTCCGCGTTCCCGCCTCCACCCAGCCCCTGTCGAACCCCGCCAGCTGATACCGGTACTCCACCTTCTGCGGAGCCACAAAGCTCAGCCCCGCGTAATCGAACTCATAATGGCTGTGCCCCGGCGCGACGGTCAGCGCGGCCGGCGAGTTCTGCGGCACATCGTCCACGCTCACCTGCTCGACCACCACCGGCGGGGGCACCCGGTTCACCGGCATCGTTTCCGGATCCACCCGCGCAATCCCTTTCAGCGTGGCAAACCACAGCTCGCCGTCCCGCAGCCGCAGCGCCGCCGGGTGTCCCCCGCTCGAGCACTCGCTGATCTCCATGCCGTCCGCCACCCCAAACCGCAGCACCTCCGCGGCCCCGCCCCCATCGGCCATCCTGTCCAGCGCCGCGCGGCTTACCCGATACACGCCCGTGTTCGAGCTGATCCACAGATACCCGCTGCCATCCTCCAGAATGCCGATGACCCGCACCGGCAGCTGCTCCGACCGCACCGGCACGATCCTCCCACCGCGCATCCGATTCAGCCCACCGTCGTTCGTTCCGATCCACAGCGTCCCCGGGGCCCCCAACCCGCCCGTTGCTGGCGCGGTGGGGTGGAGCGTCCCATCGGCATCCCGATGCAGCGAAGTGATCACGTTGCTCGAGAGCCCGTCTCGTTTCGTGAAGTTCCGGAACTCTCCGTCGCGAAAATGGCTCAACCCGCCCAGCGTCCCAATCCATAGACCGCCCGCGCCGTCTCCCTGGATCGCGCCCACCAGATCGCTGCCCAGCCCATCCGCCGCTGTCCATGTGGTAAACGTCCCATCCGCGTAGCGCGACAAGCCATGCCGCGTCCCTGCCCACAGCGCGCCCTTGCCGTCCACATACAGCGAGCGCACAAAATCATCGGCCAGCCCGTCCGCCGTGGTGAACACCCGCACCTCGCCCCCGTGAATCCGATTCAGCCCGTCCGGCGTTCCCACCCACACATCGCCGTTGGGAGCAGCCGCCACCGCCAGCGCCACATTGCTCGCCAGTCCCTCGGCCGTCGTCAGCGGGTGGATCTTCCCGTCGCGGTCATCGTCCACACCCCCATTGCGCGTAGCCATCCAGACATCGCCGTCCGGCGCCTGCGCCAGCGCCAGCACGTACGCATCGTTCAGCCCTTCGGCTGCGCCCAGTGTCGAAAACTTCCGGTCGCGCAGCACAGCCAGCCCGCCCGCTTCCGTTCCCAGCCACAAATCGCCCTCGCGATCTTCAGCCGCCGCCAGAAAAACCTCGTGGCCCCATCTCCATTGCTCCGATTGCGACCCGCCCTGGCCCGTAAATCGCACCAGCCCCTGCGGCGTCCCGGCCCAAACCGCACCCTGCCGATCGCAGTACAAAAACTCTGCGCCATCCGTTACCGGATGGCCATACCAATGCCCATCCCGAACGGAAAACACGCCCCCGTCCGTCGCAATCCAGATCTGCCCGGTCCGGTCGGCTGCCAAAGCGTGCACGGCGCCTCCGCTCGGGGTCGGCACGCTCCTGCACCCCGCTCCCGAACAGGCCTCCAGCCCCGACCGTAACCCCGCCCACGCGGTCCCGCTCCCATCCACCGCCAGCGCCAGAACCTCGCCGCTCGCGCCTTCCGGCTTGAACTGTCCCCGCTCGTTGCCGCGCAGCAGCCCCTCCGCCGTCCCCAGCCACAGCGTTCCATCGCGCCCCGCGGCCATCGTGCTGTTCTCCGTCAAATCCTGTTCCAGCGGAATCGGCTCGCCCCGCCCTCGCTCCATCCGAAACAGCCCCGCAGCCGTCAGCGCCCACATCCGCCCCCGCGAGTCTTCAAACGTTCGCCACACCTGGGTCGCGGGAATCCCGCGATCCGGCCCGAAGGCCTCCAGCCGCCCGTCCTTCAGGCGCGCGAGCCCCCCGGACGTGCTCACCCAAACAGCACTCGTCCGATCCACCATCAGATCGTCAATCAGATCGCTCGGCAGCTCCGGCGTGTTCGCATGGGTCATCACTCTGAAAGCGATGCCGTCGAAGCGCACCAACCCGCCCTCGGTCGCGATCCAGAGATACCCGCCCGGTCCCTGCACGATCGCGTGGACCGTGTTTTGCGGCAGTCCGGTGTCGGTCTGCCACGACTGGTAACCGTAGTGCGCCAGTGCGGTATGCGGATCGAGCGCACGCGCCGGCATGCCCGCCAGCGCCACTCCCAACCCGCCCAGCATGATCGCCGCTTTCAGCCTGAACATGGAAACGTCTGAGAGAAATGCTAAACGCTGCCGCTCGCCGCAGCCCCGATTTCTCTCGCTCGTCGGACTCAATGGGCGCCGCGCGTCCCATTCCCGGCCTTCGATCGCCGCACCCGCACCCGCTCCGCCGCCGCCGGCCCGATCGTGAACCGCCCCGCCGGCGTCTCGATGGCCAGCGTCTGATCGTAATTTCGCTCCACCACCCGCACCGGCCCGCCCGGCTCAATCCCCGTCTGGTGCAGAAACCGCAGCAGCTTCGGGTCGCGCTCGTACAAACTGGTCACCGTGTACGCCGCTCCCGCCGACCCATCCGCCAGCCGCCGCAGCCCCCGCTTCTGCCGCTTCTCTTCGCTCTCCGGCAGCACCGCGTTCCCGTGCGGACAAGTCCCTTTCTCCCCCAGCTTCTTCGCCAGCAGCGCTTCAAACTGCGGCGACACCGCGTGCTCCAGCCGCTCCGCCTCGTCGTGCACCTCGTACCACGGCATGCCGAACATCTCCGACAGCATCCGCTCCACCAGATGATGCCGCAGCGCCGTCCGGTAGGCGGTCGCGTGGCCCTTCGGCGTCAGCCGCACCACGCCATCCGCCCGCACTTCGACATACCCGTCGCGCTTCAGCCGCCGCAGCGCCATCGACACCGCCGGCGCCGACACCGCCAGCCAGTGCGCCAGCGTCGCCGCAATCACCGTGTGGCCCTCGCTCTCGGCTTCCAGAATCGCCTTGAGGTAGTCCTCTTTCGATACGCTGAGGTCCGCTTTCACGTCGCTTCCCCGGCCTCTAGCTTACAGCCGCAGACATTGACAGCGGTTCCAGGCACGTAAGCCTTACGGAAGTCACGAAACTCGAACTCCGGAATCGTCAACGTGTAGCGAAGCTCGATGGCCGTCACTCCTCGTCGGAGTCAACGTGCGGCTCCGGATCCGTCCTTAACCACTTCAGAAAGGCCTCTCCTCCGCCATACGCCGCCATCTCATCGCGGAGCAACCCATACAGAAGATTCACCCCGCCGCTTTGTTCAGCGGCAGCTTCGGAGTCCGACAGCGGCAAGGACCCGCTGACCCGCGCCTCCTCGTGCCCGCGTCTCTCCTCACCTTCTTCACCTTCTTTTGTCATAATGGACACCTGTATATGACATTGGGTCAAAAACCTCAAGTGGTACGCAAGCACCTGGCGGCGGAGGGCTCAGTCGGGCCGACAGTTCGCCTGTGCAGCGATTGGCCCGCGCCCAGGCCCTCGTCCGGAAATTTGTGCCCGAGAGTGTCTCACTTGCGGACGAGCTCATAGCCGAGCGCCCCCGCGAAACCGCTCGCGAGCGCTGACCTCCCGTTACAATATCCAGAGCCATTTCCTCAACGAAGGACATCGTGTCGATCCAGAATTCTTCCAGCCGTAAGCGCGTCCTCTCCGGCATGCGCCCCACCGGCAAGCTCCACCTCGGCAACTACATGGGCGCCCTCCACAACTGGGTCCGCCTGCAGAACGACCCCCGGTACGAGTGCTACTTCTTCATCGCCGACGTCCACGCCCTCACCACCGACTACGCCGACCCCTCCCAGATCCCCGCCAACACCCGCGAGGTCATCCTCGACTACCTCGCCGCCGGCCTCGACCCCGACCGCTCCGTCCTCTTCGTCCAGAGCCAGGTCAAACAGCACTACGAGCTGCCCCTGCTCCTCGGCATGATCACCCCGCTCGGCTGGCTCGAGCGCGTTCCCTCCTATAAAGAAATGCAGGAGAACCTCACCAGCCGCGACCTCACCAACTACGGCTTCCTCGGCTATCCCGTCCTCATGGCCTCCGACATCCTCCTCTATCAGGCCCATTACGTCCCCGTCGGACAGGACCAGACCGCCCACGTCGAGCTCACCCGCGAAATCGCGCGGCGGTTCAACCAGTTCTACCCAAAGTCAAGTTACGGCGAATATGAAGGGGTTGGGCAGGTTCAGAGACTGCCGCTCCCAATCCTCCTCGAGCCCCAGGTCCTCCTCACCCCGTCGCCCAAGCTCCCCGGCACCGACGGCCGCAAGATGTCCAAGAGCTACGGCAACACCATCCTGCTCTCCGACCCCGAGCCGGAGATTCGCCGCAAGCTCAAGCCCATGGTTACCGACCCGGCGCGGGTCCGGCGCACCGATCCCGGCAGCCCCGACAAGTGCCCCGTCGGCGACCTCCACAAGATCTTCTCCACGCAGGAAACGCTGGCGAAGGTCTACGACGGCTGCACCACGGCCGCGATCGGCTGCATCGAGTGCAAAGGATGGGCGGCTGATTCGATCGTCCAGCACCTCGCACCCCTCCAGCAG
>JBAUGH010000191.1:0-7189 GCA_049679565.1 Acidobacteriaceae bacterium | reverse complement strand
GCGTCGACTTCGGTGGAGACGCGGCCGGGGATGATGGCGAGGATCTTCCTGCCGAAGGCGACGGCGAGGTTCTCGAAGGCGAGCTTCGTGACTTTGGCGTCGTCGGCGCTGTCGCCCAGCTGCTTCTTGGCGTCAAGGAGGACGTCGTCGACGATTTTGCTGTAGTTGGGCATCTGCGCCGCGGCGGTCAGCAGCGACGGGTTGGTGGTCGCATCCTGCGGCCGTGCCTTTTCGATTGCCTCGATGTCGCCGGTATCGGCCACCACGGTCGTCATCTGTCGGAGCTGTGCAAGCAGTGTCGCCATCGATTTCTCCTGTCTGTTTCGATTATCGGGCATTCGGGGTGTGGAGCGGAAATAGGCTGCCGCGGTGAGCGGAACAAATTCCGGTGAAAGCTCTTCCTGTTTTGATGCGCGGGCCGATCCGAGGTCGTGCTCGACGAACGGATCAGGACACAAGGGGGCGAGCCGAGGGAGGCGGGGCTCATGTCCAGGGGTAACCTTGGCGGTCGAACCGGGGCCTTCCAATGGTTCTAAAGTAACCTTGCGGCGGCCCGCGATTGTGGGTAATTTATTCACAATTCCTCTGGAATGTGTGGTTTTTACAGTCGCCAAAAGTAACCTTGTACCCCTGCACGGGCTCCTGTCCGATTGAGGACAAAGGGACTAGGCGCTCCGGGCGAAATGGCACGATGAGTGCTCGTATTTTTCCATTCCACCGTCAACCGAGGTGCGTCGCATCCGACGAAATGCCATAACGCCGGGAGCGGCCCGCGCCAGCCATGAATTACGGGACACCAGCATGACTTTCAAAAGACCTACGAAATCAAACGATGCAAACTGCCGCCGGGAGGTGCTTTTCCTTGCGGCCGCTGTGGTTTTGTTTCTTTCCGGAGCGAGCATGGCCGCGCATGGCCAGGCGACTTTTCTTCCCTCCGGCCGCACGATTGACTGGACGCAGGTGGGCGTCCCCGGGGGCATTCCGGATGCGAACTGGCCGGTGTGCCAGACGGTGGCGCCGAGCGGGGGCGCGGACGACAGCACCGCGATTCAGAACGCCATCAATGCGTGCCCGGCGGGCTCGGTGGTGGCGTTGACCGCCGGAACCTATACGCTCCACCGGAGTGGAACGGTGTGCGTGGGGAAGAGCGACGATTACGGAACCGGGGTGTATGAAGCGGGCCTGTGTCTGACGGACAAGTCGATCGTGCTGCGCGGCGCCGGGCCGGAGCAAACGGTTCTGAAGTATGGAGACGGGGCGAGCATCATCAGCATGGGAGAGACCTACCTCTCGTCGTCGCAGGTGTCCATGATTCCGGTAAGCTCGACGGCGGCCCAGGGAGCGACGCAGCTCACGCTGTCGAAGATCGGCGGGATCACGGCCAACAGCTATGTGGTCGTGACCCAGACGAATCCGACGGATACGGATGGCAACCCGCTGGTCAACACGTCCGGCTACACCGGAGACTGCAGCGGTTGCGGGCACGACATGACCAACTACCAGATGCAGCAGATCGACCAGGTGACCGCGGTAAGCGGGAACACGATCACGCTGGCGCGGCCGCTGTATTTCACCTACTCCAATGCGCCGCAGGTGTTTGCGTTGCCCATGGTGCAGAGCGTAGGGCTCGAAAACCTGCGGGTGATCGGCACCGCGTCTTCGGGGACCGGGCTGGTGTTCAAGAACATCAACATCGAGGCGTGCGCGAAGTGCTGGGTGCACAACGTGGAGTCGGACTGGGCGGTGGACAAGGCGAACATCTATCTCTCCGACACCTACGAAAACGAAATCAGCAATAACTATTTGTACCAGGGGTTCAACCATAACAGCGGGTCCGATTACGCGATGCTGCTGGAGTTCAGGAACTCGGAAGACCTGATCGAGAACAACATTATTCGCGAGGGCCGGCACGCCACGCCGCAGAGCGGGGGCGCCGGCAACGTGTACGCCTATAACTATGAGTTAGACGACTACATGGGCGAATATCACAATTCGCTTCCGGAGACGCAGGCGCACGCTCCGCATCCCTACATGAACCTGTGGGAAGGCAACGTGACGCCGAACTGGGAGTTCGATTTCGCCCACGGCAGCAGCAGTCATAACACCATGTTCCGGAACTATATCGACATGACCAATACGGATCCGGACACGAATCAACCGATGACCGGGGGGCTGATCGCGCTCAACATCGCGTACTACAGCAATTACGACAACATTGTCGGCAACGCTTTGGGCCCTTACGGCTCGACCTGCAAGGCAACGGCCTACGAGACGGACGCGGACGCAGCGGAAGTGAATGGAGTGATCTATCAGATCGGCTACTACGACGACGGAGGCAGTCCTTCGCCGAACCTGACCCTGTCGGCCAAGGTGGGCAAGACGCTGCTGCGCGGCGGGAACTGGGACTGCGTGACCAAGTCGGTCATCTGGAGCAACAACGCTCCGGCGGGCAACTTCACCGCGTCGTATCTGGCGCAGCAGACGCTGCCGAACTCGCTGGTATTTTCCTCCGCCCCCGCTTACTTTGCGGCGACCGGGGCGGTGTGGCCTCCGATTAATCCGGCGGCGAGCACGGTGGTGAACCCGATTCCCGCGCAGATTTGCTACAACGAGGGGGCGGCGAACAGCCAGGGAGGCGGATTCGATCCCACCGCGTGCTACTCCGGCACGACGACGGCGACCAGTCCGCAGCCGCCGACGAATCTGACAGGCGTCGTCCACTAAGCGGGCGAGCCGGAGCCGACGGAAGGAACGGCCGGGGCGGAGGGATTCATTGCCCCCGGGAATGAATCGATGACCAGCGGCGCCCAGTCGCTCATCAAAAAAACTACGGCGCAGCCGGCCGCTTCACGATGCGCCTGAGCATTGCCGCCGTCCGTGTGGCGGCTGGTCCGCCCCCTGACTCACACTTCGTCGCGGCGCATGAAACAGCGATGAACAAGTCTTCATCTTTGCCATCCTTCCACGGTGCTACCAGGAAAAGGGGAGTCTCGTCTGAGAGAGTAGATGAAGCCTCTGAATCCGGCCACATTCGGGTCAACGGGTGCGCAGCTACAGCGGGAGTCCATGAACGATTTGAACAGAGACACATTGAAGCGGGCATTTTATTGAGAATACGGAGCCAGTGTTCTCAGGTAGTCGACTGCCGCTGGAGGATCGTTTTCACGTCATCCGGCTTACCCGGCGGGCCCACATACACAAGCTGTCGTCCCTATAATCAGGTAAGGGCCTATTGGAAATAACTACGGCTTACCTGAACCGCGTCGCCACTGCTGTACCGGAGCACGATGTCCATGACGCCTTCGTTGTCTTCGCCGAGAAGATGCTTGCCGGCCCGCGGCTGCGCATGGTCTTCCGCCGCATGGTGAGCCGCGCCGACATCGCGCATCGCTATTCATTTCTCAATCCGCAGAAGGGTTCCGGCCAATTCTCTTCGAATAAGGCGGATGAGTTTTATCGGCCGGGCGACTTTCCCGGCACGGCGCGGCGCATGGAACTGTTTGAGCAGAGCGCTCCGGTGCTGATGAGGAAGGCTGTGGACCGGCTTGCGCTCGATGAGAAGGAACGCTCCGGTATCACGCACGTCGTGGTGACCTGCTGCACGGGGCTCTATGCGCCGGGGCTGGACTTTGAGATCGTCGACCACCTTGGGCTTTCGCCGGGCGTGGAGCGCACGATGATTGGATTCATGGGGTGCTATGCCGCGATCAATGCGCTGAAGCTGGCGCGGCACATTGTGCGCTCCGAACCGAATGCGGGTGTGCTGATGGTGAACCTGGAGCTGTGTACGCTGCACTTTCAGGAATCGCAGGAGCTGGAGCAGGTGCTCTCCTTTCTGGTTTTTGCCGACGGCGCGGCGGCGAGCCTGATTAGCGGGCGCGAGCAGGGATTTGCGCTGGACAGCTTCAGGGCGGTGACGGTGCCGGAGACCAGGGGGCTGATTACCTGGAAAATCCGCGGCCTGGGATTTGACATGCAGCTCTCCGGGCAGGTGCCGGGGGAGCTGGGCCGCGCGCTTCACGAGGGCGAGCTGATGGTGGAGCGCGACGGCATCGACCTGTGGGCGGTGCATCCCGGCGGGCGGTCGATTCTGGATGCGGTGGAGAAGGGACTGGAACTGCCAGCCGATGCGCTGGCGGCGTCGCGTGAGGTGCTGTCGTGCTTCGGCAACATGTCGTCGGCGACGGTGATGTTTGTTCTGCAGCGGATGATGCAGCAGGCGCGGCCGGGACAGCGCGGATGCGCGATGTCGTTCGGGCCGGGGCTGACCGCGGAGACGATGCGCTTCCATGGAGTCTAGTGCGGAGATTGACTTCAGGCGGCGGGTTCCCCCGCGCGATCTGCCGGAGATGATGGATGGGGACTGCAGCTATGAGGATTTCCGTGGCTGCCTGGGGCATCTGGAGCAGGTCAACCGCTGGCTGCGGGGCTATCGGCCAACGCTGGCGTGGCTGGAGCGGTTGCCGCGGGGGCGGCGTGATCCGGTCCACATCGTCGACGCGGGCAGCGGCGGCGGCGATCTGCTGCGGCAGATTGCAGGCTGGGCGCGGAGACGCGATATTGCGCTGCAATTAACCGGGATCGACCTGAATCCTTATGCAGCGCGCGCGGCAGCGGAGTTCACGCCGAAGGAGCTTGGCATCGCGTGGGTGACCGGCGACGCTCTGGAGTATCGACCGAAGAAGCCAGTGGATATCGTTGTGAGCTCGCTGATGGCCCATCATCTGGAGGATGAGGAGATCGTTGCGCTGCTGCGGTGGATGGAATCGACCGCGCAGGCAGGTTGGTTTATCAGTGATTTGGAGCGGTCGGAATGGAGTTGCAGGATGTTTGGGTGGGTGGCGGAGGTGGTGGGATGGCACCGGTTTGTGCGGCATGACGGGCCGGTGTCCTTCCGCCGGGCCTTCCGGGAAGAGGATTGGGTACGGCTGCTGGCTGCGGCTGAGATCCCGCGCCAGGCTGTGTCGGTTGAGAACTGGCGGCCGGGACGGTTATGTGTGGGGCGGTGGAAGTGAGGCCGGCGACGGCCGGTTGCGGCCTGGTTGCGGCCTGGCGGATGCGGGCGGATATCGCTTGCGGCGACCTGCTCGCGCTGTCGCTGAACTGCCGACGGAACTCATCACGTCTGGCCGTCTGAGAGCAAATCATGCCAACTTCCACGCTGCCAGCGCTTAAGGCCCCCGCTTCCAGATTCAAGACTCTTCTCTGGGCGTCGCTTGGTCTCACCACGCTTTTCGTCTTCATCACTTCAGAAGTTCTCCTCATCACCGACTATCCGATGTACCACGCCTACCGTCTGCAGGTCATCGCCGATCGCCATCTCCTTATCCCGCATACGCTCGCCGGAACCTTCGCCCTGCTGATCGGCCCTATCAATTTCTCCTCGCGGATCCGTCAGCGTCACCTCCAACTCCATCGCATCCTCGGCCGGGTCTACGTGGTTTCCGTTTTTGTCGGTTCGTTCACCGGGATCGCTCTCGCCTGGGGGCGTCCGGGCCTCCCCGGAACCTCTATGCAGGCCGCGGCGTGGATGGTCTGCACCACCGCGGCGTGGCTCACCGCGCGCAACCGCCAGATCGTCCAGCATCGCCAGTGGATGGCCCGTTCCTATGCGGTCACATTTACCTTCGTCTCCAGCCGCGTGCTCAACCTCTGGCCTCGCTACTGGAGCCATCTTGGCGACACCTTCGCCGCGGTCGGCGTCATCGCCTTCACTCTGGCCTCGCTGCTGATCGTTGAGATCGGTCTCAACTGGCGCGAGCTCACCACGCGCCGTGACGGATCGCCGGCCGGGAGGCCATGAGATTTTCAGGGCATCCACTGAACCGCGGGGGAACCCATCTCGCCTTTGAGAATTTGGGATTGCAAAAAGTCCTATTTCCCGAAGCTGGTTCCATCGAGCTCCGAGCTGAGCACAGGACCGGACCCGCCCAGTTGTCCAACGATCCTCATCACCGCGGGCTTCTCACCTTCGAGGACCCAAACCATCACATCTTTCGGCTGCAGGTTGAGCAGCCTGGCCAGCACTCCGAGGAGGCCACCCAATTCCGGATGGATGCGAAAGACGGTCGCCTTCAAAGGCTGTCCCGACTTTTGAAACGGTTGCTCGCCTTCGGGCGAAATCAGGATCCGAATCAATCGTCCGCCGAAGACCGGCGCCAGTATTCCCACGCGAAACGGCGCCGTATTGGGGGACACATTCAGCAGCACCGTTCCGACGAACCCATTTGCCAGGTCATCGGGCAGGTCGATGTGCTCACTCTCGACATGTATCCTGCCATTCTTGTCCACGGTGCGGGTGGTTGCTGTGCCGGTAGCGGCTTCCACCGCAAAATCGACAGGCCTGGCAAAGAACGGTCCCCGCTCTATGTGATGGTTGCGTACCAGCCGAAATGTGCCCTGCTGGGTGTACGTGGTCGTCTCATCGTCAATCGACCCATCCAAAAATCGATAGGTCAGGCGCATCGTGACTTCATCGCCCTGCACGACCTCGGTAAACTCGACCCGCGCGACTATCTTTCCCGTCTCGGAGCGCGCCACCATGAACTCATGTCTGGGGAGCTGGATATGTTTCACTGAAATTGGCTCAGCCACCGCCGTGGCGGCCAACGTCATTGCCCAGAAAGCGGCAGCCAGGAAATCATTTCGCCTCATCAATACCTCGTTCTAACACCTTAGACGCCTCTCGATCCCGCGATGAACCCGGACTATTCTCAACTCAGCGTGTGCGTGGGCCGGGCCGCTGATTACCTGCTGCAAAATGACGATTTGTACAGAATGATGCGCCGAACCGCTTGCCGGACGTCTACTAGAGAGTTGGGAGTCCGCTGCAAATTGATTGTGATATCCGGTGAATTGGGAGGGAATGTTTGCAGGACGAAGTTCTGATCCTCGGTGGTGGAGTGGCAGGCTGTGCGGCTTCGATCGCGCTCGCTCGAAAGGGACGCAGTGTCACGCTGATCGAACGCGAGCCCACGCCGCGCCATAAGGTTTGCGGAGAGTTCCTGAGCGGTGAGGCCCTTGAAGACCTGCACGCACTGGGCATCGACGTGGCCTCGCTTGGCGCCGTGCCCCTCAATTATGTTCGCCTGGCCGCGGCCCGACGCGCTGCGGAGGCTCCGTTGCCTTTTCCCGCGGCCTCGCTCACGCGTAAGGCGCTTGATACAGCGCTCATTGCCGCAGCCATAGC
>JBAUGH010000190.1:0-6192 GCA_049679565.1 Acidobacteriaceae bacterium | reverse complement strand
CGCGCGGGCAACCGCCAGGAGACACCTGGAAGTTCCGTTGATATGTCGCCTTGTCGAGCCCCGTCCGGTGTCTGGCCGGGGGTTGTTGGCGGATCGACGGGACGCCTGCGGGCTTCCAGGGCTTCGGCGCTCCTGACTCTCAGCCTACCCGTTACCTTCGAGTACGCCAGGCGTCCGCTGGTGCGGTCAACACTGGTCGGACCTCTGGTTTATCCTTGCTGAAAAGCGGACAATTTTCGGGGGTCTTCCCCGCACGGAGTCATCATGCCTGACGCATCCTGTGACATCGGCCTCATCGGCCTTGCCGTAATGGGCCAGAACCTCGTCCTCAACATGAACGATCACGGCTTCAAAGTCGCCGTCTTCAACCGCACCGTCTCGAAGGTCGACGACTTCCTCGCCAACGAGGCGACGGGCACGCAGGTGGTCGGCGCCCACTCCATGCAGGAACTGGTGTCGATGCTCAAGCGCCCCCGCCGCGTGATGCTCATGGTCAAGGCCGGCGACGTGGTCGATCAGAACATCGAGCGCCTGCTGCCTTTTCTGGAAAAAGGCGACATCATTATCGACGGCGGCAACTCGCTGTTCACCGATTCCAACCGGCGGACAAAGGACCTCGCAGAGAAAGGCATCCTGTTTATCGGCACCGGCGTGTCGGGCGGCGAGGAGGGCGCGCGCTTCGGCCCCTCCATCATGCCGGGCGGCAATCCTGAAGCGTGGCCGCATGTGAAGGAGATCTTCCAGGCCATCGCCGCCAAAGTCGACGCCAGCGGCAAAGCCACCACGTCCGACGGCCAGGGCACGCCCTGCTGCGACTGGGTCGGCGACGCGGGCGCCGGCCACTACGTCAAGATGGTCCACAACGGCATCGAGTACGGCGACATGCAGCTGATCTGCGAAGCGTATGACCTGCTGAAACACGCCCTCAACGCCACTCCCGATGAGCTGGCCGCCATCTTTACCGAGTGGAACAAGGGCGAGCTCGACAGCTACCTGATCGAGATCTCCTCGCAGATTTTCGCCAAGAAGGACGAGGACGGTACGCCCATCGTCGACAAGATTCTCGACACCGCCGGCCAGAAGGGCACCGGCAAGTGGACGGTGATGTCGGCGCTCGACCTCGGTATGCCGGTCACCCTGATCGGCGAATCGGTTTTCGCCCGCTGCCTGTCCGCCATCAAGGAAGAGCGCGTCGAAGCCTCGAAAATCCTCCAGGGGCCGACCGGCCAGGCCGCAACCGCCGACCGCGCCGACTTCATCGAGAACGTGCGCCGCGCGCTCTACTGCTCCAAGATCATCTCTTACGCGCAGGGCTACATGCTGCTGCGCGAGGCGGCGAAAGAGTTTGGCTGGCGGGTAAACATGGGCGGCATCGCGCTGATGTGGCGCGGCGGCTGCATCATCCGCAGCCGCTTCCTCGGCAAGATCAAGGAGGCGTACGAAAAGAAGCCGGACCTCGACAACCTGCTATTCGACAGCTTCTTCTCCGGCGTGCTGAACGAGTACCAGGCGTCGTGGCGGAAAGCGATTGTGAAGGCGATTGCGATGGGCGTGCCGGCTCCGGCCTTCTCGACCGCGCTGGCCTTCTACGACGGCTACCGCACCGCGCGGCTGCCCGCGAATCTGCTGCAGGCCCAGCGCGACTTCTTCGGCGCCCACACCTACGAGCGCGTAGACCAGCCTCGCGGCAAGTTCTTTCATACCAACTGGACCGGACGCGGCGGCCGGGTCTCCTCCGGCACCTACAACGCGTAAACGGGTCCCCCGAACGCACGCCCCACGCCGGCATCTGCAGGCGTGGGGCAACCTTTCTGCGGGTACCGGCTACCGGCTGTCGTGGTCCGACCACTGGCGAATCTTTTCTTCCGTTCCGGGGTCTAATGAGGTGGGAGTTAATAGTACATATGCCAAGGCTGAGAACCATCGCAGTGACAGCCCTGGCGGCATTGTTCGCACCGGCCCTCTTTGCTTTGGATACTCAAGCCGCACCGACGAACCCTGTCGTGCCAGGGACACTCAACTACATCGAAGGCTCCGCGACCATCAACGGTCAGTTTCTCGGCCGCGACGCCGTTGGATCCGCAACGCTCGAGCCCGGGCAAACCATCGCGACGAGCAATGGCCGCGTCGAAGTCCTGCTTACGCCCGGCGTCTTCCTGCGCCTCGGCCACGACAGCGCCGTCCGGATGATCTCGCCGGACATTACCAACACTGCCGTCGCGGTGGAGCGCGGCCGCGCCGATGTCGAAGTGGATCAGCTCTTCAAAGAGAACAAAATCCATGTTGTCGAAAACAACGTCCCGGTCCAGCTCACCCGGACGGGTCTCTATGCGTTCAACGCCGATAACGGCAGCCTGCTGGTGTTCAACGGCGAAGCGGCGATCGACCGCGGCAGCGGGCACTGGACGAAAGTGAAGTCCGGCCACGAGGTCAACCTCTCGGAGGGCGCGGCGGACGCGAGGCCCGCGAAGTTCAACGTCGATGAGGCGGAGCAGGCGGGCCTCTATCGCTGGAGCAGCCTCCGCTCCGACTATCTCGCCGAAGCCAACCAGCAGATGGCCGGTGAGTACGCGCCTGGCTACACGCCTGGCTGGTACTGGGATCCGTACATGATCGACTACACCTACCTGGGGCCCTATGCCTTTATGAGCCCCTTCGGCTGGGGATTCGCTCCCTTCGGATGGGGCGGCTACGGCGGCTTGTATGGGCCGGGCTTCTATGGCGGCGGCTACTACGGCCACGGTTACGGGCCGCATGGACCGGTCAACCCCTCGCGCGGCGGCTTTGGTGGAGGCGCCGTCCACAGCAACGGCTTCGGCGGCGGCGCCTTCCGCGCCGGGGGCCAGCTCGGCGGGTTCCATGGCGGAGGGGGATTCGGCGGCTTCCATGGAGGCGGCGGACACGGCCGATAACTAAAGCATCAGCCTGATTCTTAGTAGCCCCGTCCGAAGTTTCGGATGGGGCTTTCCTTTTGGGACCGAACCTCTGTCGGCTCCCACACCGAAACCCGCCGGGCCACTCACGGCGCGGGTGCGCCTCATCCTCGGCGCTTCCGCGCCGATGCTTCGGGTAAGATGAAACACCGAGCCCAGCCGGCGCTGGTTCTGCTCGTTCTGCTGGCGTCGTCGAGCGGCGCGCAGCAGTTCGTGGCCACGGCCAGTCCGGCGCCCCCGGAATCCGGGAGCGCCATGGAAAGCGTCTCGGGCGAGCCCGCTGCCGCCGCCATCATGCCCGTTGCCGCGCCGCGGCCTGCGCTGCAGCCATCCCGCTTCGCCCTTGTGGACTGGAGCTTGCTGGGGTCATTCGGCGCGCTGCGCTTTCTGGACTACAAGACCACGGAAAAGTGCGCCTCCGATCCCCGCGACTTCAAAGAGAACGAGCTTCCTGAATCCCTGGTGCGCAACAAGCCGGCCTTTGCGGCCTTTGAAAGCGGCACGGTCGCGCTCGATTACTTTGCGTATCGCTGGGTCGCGCGCCGTCACCGCGCGCTCGCCCGCGTGGGACAGATCGTGAATGTCGGCAGCATCGCCTGGGCGGTTGGGGGCAACTACGCGGCTCTGGTCGCGCATTTTCCTCAAAAGAACAGTCCCCTTACGCCGTAGGCCGGTCCCTGAGCAGCTTTTACAGCGTCTTCAGATACGCCTTCGCCCGCTCCAGCTCCGGAAACAGCTTCTCGTCATCCTGGAACGCCCGTGAATGCACGCAGCGGCGCCCGTTTTTCTGTTTCACCGGATGCCTGAGGTGCAGCATCTCGTGATACATCAGATATTCGACGGCGAAGCGCGGCGTCCCCCTGCGGTCGAAGACCCGGCTCACCATGATGGTGTTGTGGGCGGGATCGTAGTGGCCCAGGAGGCGGGTCGCTTTCACCTCGCTCCACGTCAGCACCGGGCGCCCCATCAGTCCATGAAAGAAGCGCTGGTTGAGCGACTCGAACACTTCGTCGAGATCGTACTGTTCCCCCTGGGCCGACAGGATCCGCTTCCGTCCCCGCGTCTGGCGGATCAGCTCGCTCTGCCGCATGACTGCCTCGCTGGTGGTGAACCGCCGGTAGCGCCGCGCGTGGGCTTCGTCGATGGGCTTGCGGTAGAGCTTGGCCAGCAGGATGTGGGCGATGGCGCGGAGCACCGGTTCGGGCGCGCCTTCCAGCAGATCGGAGAGGCTGGCCCGAATCCGCCCCTCGCGCAGCCGGATGGTGGTGTTCAGCGAGGTGAAGCGATAGAAGCGAACTTCGGTGGGAGGCATCGGCGCGCGCGGCCGCAAGGCACGATATTCCTCGGCAAAAATCTCAGCCAGGTTATGGGGAGTCACTTCGATTCCGACTCTCGCACAGAGGCGGCCGGGAATCAAGCGGCGGGCTCTGTAATCGGAAAGCTGTTCCCTGTAACCTGTCTTCATGCAGGCTGTTGTCACCGAAAAACTCATTCAGCCGGCGCGCAACGTCGCCGGCAGCCTCCGCATTCCCGGCGATAAAAGTATCAGCCACCGCTACGCATTGCTGGGCGGACTGGCTGAAGGCACCACCCGGCTGGCGAATTTCTCGACCGGCGCGGACTGCGGGTCGTCGCTGGGCTGCGTGGCCGCGCTGGGCGCGAAAGTCTCGCGCACAGCGGATGGCCTGGTGGAGATCGCGGGTGTCGGCGGGCGCTTCCATGCGCCGTCGGGGCCGCTGGACTGCGGCAACTCCGGCTCGACGATGCGCATGCTCTCCGGGCTGCTGGCCGGACAGGCTTCCGGATCGTTTACCCTGGCCGGCGACGCATCGCTCTCGCGTCGGCCGATGCAGCGCATCCGCAAGCCGCTGGAGCAGATGGGGGCGAGGATCGAGCTCACCGACGGGCACGCGCCGCTGACGATTCACGGTGGGCCGCTTACGGCGATCGACTACACCACGCCTATTCCCAGCGCCCAGGTGAAAACGGCTATTCTCTTTGCCGGATTGCAGGCTCAGGGGAGGACGACCGTCCGCGAGGGGGTGCGCACCCGCGACCACGGCGAGCTGGCGCTGCGGGCATTCGGCGCCACACTCGACCGCAGCAAGGATTCCGTGTCCATCGCGGGCGGGCAGGCGCTCCGCGCCATCGAAGCCACGGTCCCGGGCGACATCTCCTCCGCGGCGTTTTTCCTTTGCGCTGCTGCGCTTTTCCCCGGCTCGAATCTCCTCTTCGACGACCTCGGCCTCAACCCCACGCGCGCCACGCTGCTCGACGTCCTCACAGCGCTCGGCGCGCATATCGGCGTCCTCAATCTCGAAACCAAAAATGATGAGCTGGTTGGGACTGTGCAGGTGAACGCGCCGGCCCACGGCCTCACCGGAACCACCATCTCCGGCGCGCTCTCGGCGCAGCTGATTGACGAGCTGCCGGTGCTGGCGGCCATCGCGCCCTACACCCAGGCCGGCATCCGCATCCGCGACGCCCGGGAATTGCGCGTCAAGGAATCGGACCGCATCGCTCTGGTGGCGGCCAATCTTCGCGCCATGGGCGCCGAGGTCGAGGAGTTCGAGGATGGGCTCGACGTGCGCGGCGGCCAATCGCTGCACGGAGCCACCATCGACGCGGGCGGCGACCACCGCATCGCCATGGCCTTCTCCGTTGCTGCTCTGCGCGCCAGTGGTGACACGCTCATTCGCGGGGCTGAGTCGGCCGCGATCTCGTTTCCGGAGTTCTTCGATTTGATGGAGCGGGTGGTCGAGCGCTGAACCTGCCGGAGATCGAAGGAGCGCAACGGTTTCTGAACTGCGCTCCTTATGAGCTCTGAGCCGGGTGCTCCGGGCCCTGCCTCATTCCACTGCCTTCAAAATCGCATCGAGCCGGTCTGGCGTTCCGTCCACGCGCTCCAGATGCGGATAGCGCAGGCCGCCGTGGTAATCCACTTCGATGGTTTTCACCTGGCCGCCATCCTTCACCAGCAGCGTGATCGCTCCGCCCTGTTCCGCTTTCAGGATTGCCGCCTTCAGCTTGTCCGCCGAGTACACGTCGCCGTTGACGGCCACCAGTTGCATCCCCGGCACCATCCCCGCTTTAAACGCGGGACTGTCCCAGTTCACCCCGCCGAGGGTTCCATCGCCCATCACACTGAAGCCCAGCGAGGTGGCAAAGCTGGTCCCGAAGCGCGTGTTCGGCGCCTCATGCTTTTCCCACGATGGAGCGGTGTCGTTGTAGACCAGCTTGTACCCACCCTGGGTGAAGC
>JBAUGH010000189.1:0-3612 GCA_049679565.1 Acidobacteriaceae bacterium | reverse complement strand
GATTGAGAAAGTGAAGAAGTGGTCGTGGGAGACGACGTGGGCGGTTGCGGGCGTGTTCTCCTGGGTGCTGTTGCCGATCGCGGTGAGCCTGATTCTGCTGCCGAGCTTTCACGGGTTCTATGCGGGCATCGATTCGTCGGTGCTGGAGAAGGCGTTTTTGTTCGGGTGCATGTGGGGCATCGGCAACGTGAACTACGGACTGACGATGCGGTATCTGGGCATGTCGCTGGGCATCGGGGTGGCGATCGGGGTAACGCTGGTGGTGGGGACGCTGGTTCCTCCGCTGCTGCACGGGCAGTTTATGGCGCTGTTCACCAGCCGGAGCGGCGGGTTTGCGATGGGCGGGATCGCCATGGCGCTGGTGGGCATTGCGGTGGTTTCGTACGCCGGGCACCAGAAAGAAAAGGCCATGGGGCTGCGGACGGAGGAATTCGATGTGCGCAAGGGGCTGCTGCTGGCGGTGATGTGCGGCATCTTCTCCTCGGGCATGTCGTTTGCGATCGACGCAGCGCAGCCGATGGCAGTGGCAGCGATCCACGCGGGGGTGAAACCTCTGTACGCGGCGCTGCCCAGCTACGTGATCATCATGGGCGGCGGCGGGCTGGTGAACTTCCTCTACTGCTTCACGCGGCTGGGGTTGAAGAAGGACATCTCGATCCGGCAGGACCTGTCGCAGACGAAGCGGGTGCTGCTGATCAACGGAACGCTGGCGGCATCGGCCGGGATCATGTGGTATTTGCAGTTCTTCTTTTATGCGTGGGGGCAGGCGAGCATTCCGGCGCATTTGTACTACGTGAACTGGATGCTGCACATGAGCTGCTACGTGCTGTTCGGCGGACTGGTGGGACTGGCGCTGGGGGAGTGGAAGGGCGCGGGCGGACGGCCGGTGCGGATCCTGTGGGCGGGGATGGCGCTGATCATCGTGGCGGCGAATCTGGTAGGTCTGGCGTCCTGAGCCGCAATTATTTTTTTTAGTTTCTGCATCGCTAATTGATTCTGCGCGAGTTAGCCGAAGCGCCTCCCTTCTGTATCCGGCAAGCGGCAGAGAGCAGGACAGATACGGCGCGAGCGCGACTGCGGCATTCGCGAGCCTCTGTGCGGCACTCGCGGGCGCGTTCGAGACAGATGATGGAGACAAGGGCAGTTGGGCCATGACCGCATGTGCCGCACATGCGGCCGGACGTGCCGGGGATGCGGCTGGATATGCGGCAGCCACGGCCGGATGTGCGGCAGATGGGGACGGAACAGGGCCGAGAGCGCAGAGCCCGGAGCCCGGGGAAGCATGGGCATTCTGACAATCGAGCAGCATCGTCCCTTCTCCTTTCCATCCAATAGAAAAGGCCGCCGAGATGGCAGCCTTTTTCTTTTTCACCCTATAACTTAATTATACCAGAGTCAGGTGGGAAACACTGCCAACTTTCTCGGGAGTTAGGCGGTTGTAAGTGACTTGTTTTGTGAGGTTGTTACTTTGGCGTTGGGCGCTGCCTCTTGACAGGAACGGGATAGGAACGCGTGCGGAGCCGGGGAAGCCGACGGGCCGGTGTTTGGGTCGCTTGCGAGGACAAGCGAAGACTGCCTTATCATGAGTGTGCCCATGACCGGCGCCACCGCTCAGATCGGCGGGGGGGCCTGGCCGTGATTTCCCCGCAGTTTCCTGCCGCGTACCGCTGACGCCGGAGGTTCGCATGACGTCGCTGAAGAAGAAGGCCCGCATCGCCGGGCTGTGGTATCTGGGTTTCACCCTGGGGCCGTTCTACCTGCTCTATGTCCCATCGCGGACGGTGGTGGCCAACAACGCTGCCGCCACGGCAGCACGTGTCCTCAGCGACGAGACTCTGTATCGGTGGGGGATGTTGGCTGAGACGCTGGGGGCGGTTATCTTCATCGGTCTGAGCCTGGCGCTCTATCGGTTGTTTGAAGACGTGGACCGGCACCGCGCGCGACAGCTGGCAGCTCTGGTGCTGGTTTCGTCGGGGCTGGGCCTGGTGAGCGTGGTGTTCAGCGCGGCCGCGCTCCTCGTCTTTCACGGCGGGGATGCCTTCACCGCGTTCGACGGCCCCACGCGCCAGGCGGTCGGCATGCTGCTGATCCGGATGCACGGGCAGGCCAACGGCATCAATCAGACATTTTGGGGGTTATGGCTGTTGCCGTTTGGATGGTTAGTCGTTCGTTCGCGCTTCCTGCCGCGCTGGCTGGGATACTGGCTCCTGCTGGACGGAATCGCCTGGGTTGTTCTCGGCGTTCTATGGTTCCTGGCTCCGGGCTCGACCGACACTCTGTTCCGCTATTTCCAGCCAGTGTTCATAGCCGAGCTTGCCACTATGCTGTGGCTGCTGATCATGGGGGCGAAGGAGCAGCCGACCGTGGCGACGGAAAGCGCGTGACGTTGCGGAGCGGATGGAGCGAGGAGGGCCGCACCGCAACCGATGCGTGGCGGCGGGGAGAACAGCGGTTGCAGGAGGGGAGCGCATCCAAGTTAAGGGGTGCAGGAATGAATGAAGATCAGGAACGGAGGAGCAGCGGAGCGCTGGTTGCCGTGCTGCTGGTGGGTTGGGGAGTGGGCGCGAGCGTGGCCAGGAGCGCGGCGCGGATTTTTCTGGTGAAGGACCGGCCGCCGAGGGTGCCGGGCGTGCCGCTGACGCCGGAGGAGGCGGGGCGGATCGAAGAGGAGGAGAAGCGCAAAGCGGTGATGGGCGCGGCGCTGCTGGTGGGGAGCGTGCTGGGTTGGCGGCTGGGTAAGGCGCTGGTAGAGAAGACGGGGAAATGGGTGCTGTCGGAAGCGAGCGGCAGGGGGACGTTGGCGGAGCGCGCGGTTGGAGCGAGGGCCGACGGTTCACCGAGCGAACGGGGCAGGCCGGCGGCGTAGCGGTTCGCTGGATCGGTTCCCGTTCACCCGCGTGAAGCGATCGTTAGTAGGCTAAGGCGCAGCCGTCGGCGCGCATTTCGCTGCCGGCGGCGTAGACGCGTCCTGCATAGGGGCCGTCTTTTTTGCCGCGCAGCTCGATGCACTCGTAGCGGCCGAAGCCTCCGTCGCTGGCGCCCATGGGCCAGCCGAGCTCGATGAGGGCCTTGCGGGTTTCGACAGGGACGCCGGCTTCGAGACGGAGAACGCCGAGGGGGCCGAGGTGGGGCGGATCTTCGCCCATGGACTGCGAAGAGCCTTCGTGGTGCCAGCGGGGCGAGTCGGCAGAGGACTGGACGTCGAGGCCGTAATCGACGCGGTTGACGACGATCTGGGTTTGTCCCTGAGGCTGCATGTCTCCGCCCATGACGCCGAAGGCGAGCCACGGCTCACCCTCGCGGAGGGCGAAGCCGGGAATGATGGTCTGGAAGGGGCGCTTGCCAGGGGCGTAGATGTTGGGGTGTCCGTCTTTGAGGGAGAAGAGCTCGCCGCGATCCTGGAACATGAAGCCGAGTCCGTCGGCGACGAGGCCGGAGCCCATGCCGCGGAAGTTCGACTGAATCTGGGAGACCATGAGGCCGTCGGAGTCGGCGGTAGAGAAGTAAGTGGTGTCGCCGTGACTGGGCGCCTGGCCGGGATAGATGGGGGTGAGGATCTTATCGAGGCTGATGAGTTTGGCGCGCTCTTTGGCGTACACTTTGGAATTCAGC
>JBAUGH010000188.1:0-2170 GCA_049679565.1 Acidobacteriaceae bacterium | reverse complement strand
GAAGTACGAAAGCGCCGGCGTCTCTCGCGAGCGCATCCTCATCAAGATCGCCTCCACCTGGCAAGGCATCCGCGCCGCCGAAAAGCTGGAGAAGGAAGGCATCCACTGCAACCTCACCCTCCTCTTCGGTATTCACCAGGCCGTTGCCTGCGCCGAAGCCGGCGTCACCCTCGTATCCCCCTTCGTCGGTCGCATCCTCGACTGGTACAAGAAGGACACCGGCAAGGACTATCAGGGCGCCGACGACCCCGGCGTGCAGTCGGTCACCCGCATCTACAACTACTTCAAAAAGTTTGGCTACAAGACCCAGGTCATGGGCGCCAGCTTCCGCAACACCGGGGAGATCATCGAGCTCGCGGGCTGCGACCTGCTCACCATCTCCCCCCACTACCTCGAAGAACTCGACTCCACCGAGGGCACGCTCCCGCGCAAGCTCGACCCGGCCAAAGCCAAATCCATGAACATCGAGAAGATCCCCATGGACGAAGCTACCTTCGAGAAGATGCACGCCGCCGATCGCATGGCCCACGACAAGCTGAGCGAAGGCATCGAGGGCTTCAGTAAGGCCCTCGTTCAGCTCGAACAGCTGCTCTCGAAGCGCCTCACCGAGCTCGAAGCCGCGTCTCCCAAACCAGTCGGCGCCCACTGATTCCTGGCCATCGTGCGAATCGCAGGCAGCTCCCCGGAGCTGCCTGTTTCATTTACGCCACCGCGTGCGTCGCCAGCGTCACCGTCACTGCATCATCCGGCGTCTTCGTCGTCCCGCCGTCGTGCTGGGGATGAAACTCGATCCGCAGCGTCGCCGCGTTCACAATGATCCGCAGATACCCGTAGTCCGTCGCGTCGTAGCTCTCCAGCGTCAGCCCGCTGTCGATCGGATACGGCGTCCGGTAGGTTCCCCGGATCGCCTCCAGCGGCGCATGCCCGCCGCACCCCGCCACAATGTAGGGAATCGTCACCCCGTTCACCGTGCGCGTAAACCGCTGGTAGTTGTGCGCATGTCCGGCCAGCACCGCGTGTGGCCACACCCCCGCCGCCGTGCACGCGCGATCCATATCCGCCAGCATCGTCGGGCTCCCGCCATGCGTCGATCCCCCCGTAAACGGCGGATGATGCACCGCCAGAATCACCGCCCCGGCAAAGTTCTCGCTCTTCACCCGCTCGAGCCCCGCCGTCAGAAACGCCACCTGCCGCTGGTCCAGCGTGGGATACGTCCCGCCCTGGTCTGAGATCACCCCCGGATCCTCCAGCACGTTGCTGTACACCCCCAGAACCCGCACAAACGGCGCCTCCAGCGTGAAATAAACTCCCGGCTGGATCATGGTCGTCCGCAGCAGCCCGCCTGCATCCGGCGACTGCGCCGGCGCCGCCGCGCAAAAGTTCCGCAGAAACGCCTCCAGGGTCGTCTCCGGATCGCTCGCATACACCACGCCGTCATGGTTCCCCGGAATCGCAATCACCGGCGCCGGATAGTTCCGGAACGGCTCGTAAAACTGGTCGTAGTAGTACGTCGCCTCGCCGAAGTAATAAACCACGTCCCCCAGGTGGTAGAGGAACGTCGGCACATCCGCCGCGTTCGCCTCGCTGAAGTCCGTCACCATCTTGTCCGACACCAGGTTCTGCGTGGTCGGCCCCTTCGGGCTGCCGGTATCGCCCACGCAGTGGAAGACGATCTGCCCCGACGCGGTAATCGCCTGCATCTTCGCCGCGCCCGCGCTGCCGAAGACCGCCTCCAGCGTCAGCACCGGCTCCGCCGCATTTCCCTTCGGCTCCGGCACCGCCTCCACCTGGGCAATTTCCTTGTCGCTCTGATCCGTTACCGGATTGCGGAACCCGGTGGGATCCGGTGACGGCGCCGGCTGCGCAAACACCGGCTGCTCCGCTGCGCTCCCCGGCGTCCTGCCGGACTGCGTCGAAAGTTTCTGCTTCTCGGCCTGCGTGCTCCTGGGGGATTCGGGCATAGGGACTCCTTCCGACGAGCATAAAGCCGTCCTGTCATCGCAGCGTCAACGCTCCATGCCCCGGACCGGCTATCAGGCCCGATTCGCAATACAGCCCTCCGACTGCCAGAAAAATCGCCCGATGTACCACCTTTGCGTCTTGTCTGGCGCAACAAATGCTTTACATTAACGATCCAGATACACAGCAAGCTTCTTCAGCCGGGGGCGAG
>JBAUGH010000187.1:0-1560 GCA_049679565.1 Acidobacteriaceae bacterium | reverse complement strand
GCCGACAGCACGCTGGTGCCCGCGGACGCGTACAAGGGCGGTTACGACATCCGCGACTGGGAGATGACCCGCATCTACGATGCGGCACTGGACAGGGGCATCCACCTGACGGTCATTCTTGACACCTGCCACAGCGGCGGCATCAGCCGCGGGATCGCGCCAAAGTATAAAGAGCGGATGCTGCCCTTCGATCCGCGGGACATTAACGAAGCGCCCGACGCGTCCAGCATGCCGCCGACGGAACGAGAGGACAACCCGGCGCTGGTGTTCTCAGCCGTCCAGCAGGATCAGTCGGCGAAGGAGATGCCAATCGGGAGTCAGCCGCATGGGGCCTTTACGGCAGCGCTGGTGCAGGCGCTCGAGGTCCTGCCGCCGGACACGCCCGCGTCTGTGGTCTACGAGCGGGTGAAGGCGGTGCTGGAGGGCGGCAACGTTCCGGAGGAGGATCCCGATCTGGATGCAACCGAAGCGCGGCGCTGGCAGCCGCTGTTCGGCGGAACTGCAGAAGGCTCCGGCAGAATGCGCACGGCGGCGATCGGCACGAAGGTCGACGGGACGGTGATGCTGGACGTGGGGCGCGTGGCGAGTGTGGGCCCGGGCAGCGAATTCTCGTCGGCCACGGCGAATGCCGGCGGGCAAAAGATCCTGCTGCGCGTTAGAGCGCTGGAAGGGATCGCGCGCTCGCAAGCGGAAGTGGTGAGCCCCGCAGGAGCGCTGGTCCGGCCCGGAGATATTTTCGAGATGACGAAGTGGAGCCCGGCAGAATCGGCCCCACTGCTGGTGTGGCACTGGCCGGCGAATCTCTCACAAGAGCAGATTGCGGCGGCGGCGGAGCAGGTGCAGGCGATGCGCGTGGCTTCAGTATCCGATCCGGCGGACGAGCCGTGGACGCACATGCTGGGCTGGGACGGAACGAACTGGCTGCTGCAGGCGGCAGGAGCCGGCGATTTCGTGGTTCTGGGGCCGACCCTGACGGCAAAGGCGCTCGCGCAGGTTCCGGCTGGAGCGAAGGTGTGGGTGAACCTGCCGCCATCGAAGGAGCTGGCAGCGCAGCTGACGCCGGCGGATGCGCACAGCGCCGTCCAGGACGCGAACGATCTGGCGAGCGCGCATTATGCGCTGACTGGGGTGCTGACGGCGAGCGGTCCGGCCTACGCGTGGTTCCACAAAAACGAGCTGGCCGCAGGTCCGCCCACAGCGGGCGCAGCGAATCACAGCCCGGGATGTTCGGCAACTTCGTCGTATCCGGTCCGCAGCGACTGGGTGGCGATGAAAGACGCGAGCGGCGTGGCGAAGGCGAGTGGAACGCTGAATCACGATGCGACGCAGCTGGCCAAGGTGCATGGATGGCTGGAGCTGGCGAACAGTCCTGCAGATGGATCGACGGGGGAGTATTACTCCCTGGAACTGGTCTCGGGTTCAGGCGCGGCGATCGGCGGAGACCAGCCCGCGCGTGCGGGCGATTTGATGAAGATGACGCTGCAAGCGCACGGAGAAATCCGCGAGCGGCGTTGGGTGTATGTGCTGGATATCGATTGTCACGGGCAAGGCACTCTGCTC
>JBAUGH010000186.1:0-2853 GCA_049679565.1 Acidobacteriaceae bacterium | reverse complement strand
CGTCACCTTCTGCACAAACTGCACCAGCCCAAAGTCCGACGCCAGCATAAAGGTGTTGATCATGATGTTCTGCCGCTTGCAGCGCGACACTTCTTCCAGCGTCTCGCTCACGACCAGCGGATCCAGTCCAAAACCGTTCTTGTAGATTCGGCCGTCCGGCAAGGTCAGCGCCGAGGGTTTCCCGTCGGTGATCATCACGATTTGCTTCATGTCCTTGCGCTGCCGCGCCAGGATCCGCTGGGACAGCCGCAGCCCCTCGCGAGTGTTGGTGTAGTACGGTCCCACTTTGACGCGTGCCAGTTGCGACACCGGCAGTTCCTCTGCCGAATCGTGAAAAAGCACCAGCGACAGCGTGTCGCCCGGATACTGCGTGCGGATCAGGTGGGCCATGGCCATCGCCACCTTCTTCGCCGGGGTAAACCGGTCCTCGCCATACAGGATCATCGAGTGCGAGCAGTCCAGCATGACCACCGTGGCGCAGGAGCTTTGGTACTCGGACTGATGCACCTGCAGGTCGCTGTATTCGAGGTTGAGCGGCAGCGTCAGGCCTTCGCGCGCGATCGCCGACTTCAGCGTGGCCGGGGCGTCGAGGTTGAGCGTGTCGCCGAATTCATACGGCTGCGATCCCCCGCTGGTCTCCACGCCGGTGGCCCAGTGGCGCGTGTCGTGCCGCCCGAAGTTCGCCTTCCCCAATGAGCCGAGCAGATCGCGCAGCGTTTTGTATCCCAGGAAGTCCAGGCTCTTGTCGGTCACCTCGAAGCGGGCGTCGGTCGCCCGACCCGACTGCGCCGCCTGTGAAACCTGAGCATCCTGCTGCGACGTCTGCGTGGTCGAAATGTAGTTCTCCCGCTCCATCCGCTCGATCAGCTTGTCGATCAGCTCGTCCAGCTTGCCCTCGGCCGCCATCTGGTCGATCTTCTGCTGCAGGCTCTGATCGAACGCGTCGCCCTGTTCGAGCGCCCGCTGCAGCGCCTCGCGCAGGTCCTCCATCGTCTGGTCCAGGTCCTGAAACTCCGCAAACGGATTCTGAAACCCCGAATCCAGCAGGTAATCGGACAGCGCCTTGAGCAGATCGTCCATGCTCACTTCGCTCGCCAAATCACCCGTGAACTTCGTGTAGCGAACCGTCTTCATTTCCCGCTGCCCCTGCTCCTTCGCTCGATTTGCGCTTGCGTGCATTCACTCGCCGTCAGCTGACAGCTGACAGCTAATAGCTAGTTAAAGCTGCCTCTCCTCGAACGCCGCGTCTGCCACTGCTCGTAGTCGCGCTCCGGATCGACCCGTTCTGCCCGCTCTGCTTTTTCCTGCGGCCGCCGCTGGGCGCCGAAGCTCCGCTCCTCATTGCGGCTGATGCGCCGGTGCGCGCACATTCCTTCCAGCAGAAACTCCGCTGCCGCCGTCACCACCTCCGGCGCGTCGCTGGTCTTCACGCCCAGCGGCGCCAGCTTTTCCACCAGTCCCTGAATCTGCTTCAGCTCCTCCAGTGTCGCCTTCGCGGACTGCGCGTCGGTGATCTTTACCGTGCCGCCCAGGTTGAACCACTGCTCGATCTGCTGGGTGTTCACATCGGCGAAATAGCGATCGAAAATCTTCCCGATGGCTCCGCGCACGATGTCGCGTACCACAGTATCGGCGCCCTTCATCTCCCCTTCGTACTCCAGCTCCAGCTTGCCGGTGATCCCGGGCAGCGCCGTGTACAGATCGCCCACCCGCGGCACCACCCGCGTTTCGCCGTGGAGCAGCGCCCGCCGCTCGGCGTTGCTCACGGCCAGCTCCAGCGTGGCGATGGGCAGCCGCTGGCTCACGCCGCTGCGCTTGTCCACCTTCTTGTCCTCGCGCGCCGTGAACGCCACCTGCTCGATCACCTCACGCAGATAATGCGGCACCTGCGCGTCCCCGGTTTCGCGCTCCGTCCACGCTTCCTGGGTGGTAATCGCAATCCCCTCTTCCAGGGTCTCCGGATAATGCGTGCGAATCTCCGACCCGATGCGGTCCTTGAGCGGCGTCACGATCTTGCCGCGCGCCGTATAGTCCTCAGGATTGGCGCTGAAAACCAGGGCCACGTCCAGCTCCAGCCGCACCGGGTAGCCCTTAATCTGCACATCGCCTTCCTGCATGATGTTGAACAGCGCTACCTGAATCTTGCCGGCCAGATCCGGCAACTCGTTCACCGCAAAAATCCCGCGATTCGCCCGGGGCAGCAGGCCGTAGTGCATGGTCATCTCGCTGGCCAGGTCGTGGCCCCCGCGCGCGGCCTTGATGGGGTCGAGGTCCCCGATCAAATCCGCCACCGTCACATCCGGCGTCGCCAGTTTTTCCACGTAGCGCTCGTCGCGGCTGATCCATCCCAGCGGTGTGGCGTCGCCCTGCTCCGCGATCAGGTCACGACACCGGCGGCACAGCGGCACATAAGGATTGTCGCGAATTTCGCAGCCGGCCACATACGGCATCTGCTCGTCCAGCAGCGCGGTCAGGGAACGCAGGATGCGGCTCTTCGCCTGCCCCCGCAGCCCCAGCAGGATGAAGTTCTGCCGCGACAGCACGGCGTTCACAATCTGCGGCACCACCGTGTCCTCATATCCGATGATGCCCGGGAAGACCGGCTCTTTTGCCTTGAGCCGCGCGATCAGATTCTCGCGCATCTCGTCCTTCACCGCACGGGTGCGCAGCCGGGTCTCCCCGTAGTCCTTCGCCGCGCGCAGTTCGCCCAGAGTTTGCGGTAGAGGCTGCGGCTGTCCCGCGTGCCCGGTGCGGGCGGGTGGGGCCTGTCGATTGACCATGAGAACTCCTGTCCTTGTTCGTCTCTGCGCTTGTCTGTTGGACGCGCCAGCCTGCCGGCGGTCGCACTTCGTC
>JBAUGH010000185.1:0-3289 GCA_049679565.1 Acidobacteriaceae bacterium | reverse complement strand
GTACGGGCCACGCAGGAAATCGAGCCAGTCGCCGTACCGAGTAGCGTTCCAGATGAGCCACAGCATCGGCGCGGTGAAAATCAGCGCGGTCACGAGCGTAAAGCCACCGCCGGCACGGGATTTCCAGGGACTGGCCGTCCACCCGGACTTGCCGGGGCCGGTTCCCGATGGAGCCGCTGATCCGAGGGGACGAAGGAGTCCCTGGAGGGCAATGAGCCAGACGAAACAGGCGAAGACCCAGGCGTCGTAACGGGTAAAGATGGCGGTAACGAGGACCAAGCCGCAGGCGACGATGGCGCGACCGGAACGAGCCGGGTCGGTGCGAAGCGAAGTAAGGAACGCCATCAGGAAGAGTGCGGCCCAGATCATCTGGCAGAGGAAGAGAGGCTCGTTCATGGCGGTGGTCTGCATGTAGAGCAGGCCGGGATTGAGAGCAAAGAAGAGGGTGGCGGCGACGGCGCCGGCGGGGCGCAACCAGTAGCGGCACAGGCGCCACAGGCCAGCGACGCTCAGGACGTAGGCGATCATCGACGGAATGGCGCCCGCGATGCCGTTCTGCCACCAGCTCATGCGGGCGACGAACGGAATCATGATGAGGTGCGGGAACGGCAGCCACACGGAGCCGATCTGGCTGATGCCGGGGGTGAGCGAGTCGATGATGCGGCGGGCGATGCCCATGTGGGCTACCGCGTCGCCATACAGCAGGAGCAGCTTGCGCGGGAAGCAGTAGCCGAACGCAAGGACGGAAAACAGTGCCCCGACCAGTCCGGCGAATGTGGCTTCGTGGCGCAGAGAGCGGCGCTCGAGATCGGCCGGCGATTCGGGAGCGCCGGCCGGACCGCGGCGCAGCTTAGTCGAGGTGCGAGAGCTGGCGGAAGAGCGCAAAGCGTTCCTCGATTTCTGCCGGGTCGAGCTGCTGCAGGCGCTCAGTGCCGAAGCGCTCGACGGCAAACGAACCCATCACACTGCCGTAGAACATAGCGCGGCGGAACACTGCGGGTGTCAGTTTTGGCTGCGAGGCGATGTAGCCGAAGAAGCCGCCGGCGAAAGAATCTCCTGCCCCGGTAGGATCGACGACCTGGGCAAGCGGCATTGCGGGCGCGCGGAAGGCGCTGACGGAAGGCTCGCCGGGAAAGGTGCGATCGCAGAAAAACGCGGTAGCGCCGTATTCGCCGTGCTTGACGACCAGAGCTTTGGGGCCCATGCTGAGGATTTTTCCCGCAGCCAGGACCAGATTGCTCTCCTTTGCCAGCATTTTCGCCTCGGTGTCGTTGATCAGCAGCGCGTCCAGGCCTTTGAGAACGCGGCCCAGATTCTCGGCGTGATCCTTGATCCAGTAATTCATGGTGTCGCCGCAGACCATCTTCACCTTCGGCATCCTGCGGCGAACGTCTTCCTGGAGGACGGGGTCGATGTTGGCGAGGAAGAGAAATTCGGTGTCCTGATATTCGCCGGGGATTTTCGGCGAGAAGCTCTGGAAGACGTTGAGGTCGGTACGGAGCGTCTGCGCCTCGTTCAGGTTCTGCATGTAAGAGCCGCTCCAGAAAAAGCTCTTGCCGGAAACATGCTCGATTCCGCGAGTGTCGATCTGGCGGCGGGCGAAGACCGCTTCTTCCTCCGGGCCAAAATCCTCGCCAACGACGCCGATGACGCGCACCGGCGTGAAGTAGCTGGCGGCGAGGGAGAAGTGGGTGGCTGCGCCGCCGAGGCAGCGCTCGCGGCGTCCGGAAGGAGTTTCAATGGCGTCGAATGCGACGCTGCCAACGACAAGAATGGCCATGCAGGTGTCGGTCCTCAGTGGGTCGTGGATTTCGGTTTCAGATATTTGCCCAGCAGCAGGTCAAGCTTTTCCCGGGCAGCGGCGGGGATTGCATCGGGGCTGGTAAGAATGGCGAACTGCAGCGCCGCAGCGCAGGCGCACTTGCGCTCGCGCGGCATGGCGGCAACGGCGGACCTGACGACGCGGCAGGCGTTGGCGGCGTTCTGATTCAGCACCGCGACGATCTGTTCGACGGTGACGTCGTCGTGGCCCTCGCGCCAGCAGTCGTAGTCGGTGACCATAGCGGCGGTGGCGTAGCAAATCTCAGCCTCGCGCGCGAGCTTGGCTTCCTGCAGGTTGGTCATGCCGATGACGTCGGCGCCCCAACTGCGGTAGAGATTCGATTCCGCGCGGGTCGAGAACTGCGGGCCCTCCATGCAGACGTAGGTGCCACCGAAGGCCGCGGAGACGCCCTCGGTCCTGCAGGAAGAGGCAATCGCCTGGGCGACGGTGGCGCAAACCGGATCGCCGAAAGCCACATGGCCGACAATACCTTCTCCGAAGAATGTAGCCGTGCGCAGGAAGGTGCGGTCGATGAACTGGTCGACAACGACGAAGTCGCCCGGCTTGTGCTCTTCCTTCAGCGAACCGACCGCGGAGAGCGAGAGAATGCGCTCGACCCCGAGCTTCTTCATCGCATAGATGTTGGCGCGAAAGTTCAGTTCGGATGGCAGGATGCGGTGGCCGCGCCCGTGGCGGGCGAGGAAGGCGACTCTGTGGCCCTCGAGCTCGCCGAGGACAAAGGCGTCGCTGGGATCGCCGAACGGGGTTTCGATACGTTCCTCGTGGACTGCTGTGAGGCCGGGCATGGCATAGAGGCCGCTGCCGCCGATGATTCCGATCTCTGCCTGTTGCAAATTCGCTCCTGCGGGTCGCGGCGCACGGGCGAGAGAGCGGGTGAAGCGGGCTTCCCGCTGTGCGCGACGTGATCTGTACGCAAGCAATCAGTATAAATGGGCGTCAGTGTCCGAGCGCTACCCGCATCATCCCGCAGTCGGCCATGAAGTGGACCATGTTACCGGCCAGATCGAACTGTGGCGCAGAGCCGCTGGAGGCCACATCCGACTGGCTGGTTTGCTGGGCGCCGAGCATCAGCAACTGCAGCTTGCGGGCCGTGGTCAGGTCGAAGCTCTCACTGACAAAGACGTCGTTGCCGCTGGTCACGATGAGAACCGGGCCCTCGCTGGTGTTGTAAATCTGCTCGTCGGGGCTGGTTTCGGCGGCGGTGTCGCGGTGAGCGCTGGTGTACTTCTTACTGAGCTCGCCGGCATACATTTTGACGAAATCAGCCGCTGCGGTTGGCGACTTCCACTGCGAAAGGTAAAGCAGCGCGACCGACGAGGTCGAATCTTTGTCGGCGGCATTCTTCTTCTGGGCCGCGTAGTAGAGGCCGCCATCCCACGCCGCGGTGAGTTCGGCCGCGAGTTCAGGACCACCGAAGAGTTCGGAGAGAATGCGGACGTCGAGTTC
>JBAUGH010000184.1:0-1764 GCA_049679565.1 Acidobacteriaceae bacterium | reverse complement strand
AGGGAGGCTTCGTCTTCGCGCCCGAAGCGCTGGAGCCGAAATTCGAACGCCTCAGCCCCGCAAGCCGCCTGCAGCAGCTTGTCTCGCTGGCCGCGCTGAGCACGATCCTCAAGTCGCTGCTGCCCTTCGGTGCCATTGGCTGGGTCGGTTATGCCTGCGTGCGCAGCCACTGGGGCGACATTCTGCTCAGCTCGTATCGCGACCCGCACGGCTTCACCAGCCTGCTCGGCAGCATGCTCCTCGAAATCACCTGGAAATCCGGCCTGGTGCTGCTCTCCTGGGCCGGGATCGACTACCTGCTGCTGTGGCGGAAGAACGAGGGCGACCTGAAGATGAGCCGCCAGGAAATCAAGGACGAGCTTAAGGAATCCGACGGCAATCCGCAAAGCAAGGCCAGAATCCGCAAACTCCAGCGTCACAACCGCCGCCGGCAGATGCTGAAGGCCGCGGAAACAGCAACCGTTGTTATTACGAATCCCACCCACTACGCGGTGGCTCTTCGCTATGAAGTGAACATGACCGCGCCCCTCGTCGTGGCCAAGGGCCTCGACAACATGGCCGCAAAGATTAAGCAAGTCGCGCGGGATCGCGACATTCCCGTGATGGAGAACAAGCCGCTGGCCCAGGCCCTCTATAAGGGCGTGGAAGTGGGGGATCCCATCCCCGCGGCTCTGTACCACGCCGTCGCCGAAATTCTGGTGATGGTCTACAAGGCGCAGGCCGAAGTGAGAAACCGCGATGCGCGCAGAAAAGCTTCTCTAAATCCCATACCGCACGCGAGGCCACTGTGAAGACCCCTGTGACGACGAAACCCGGATTGCTGGCGACGCTGCAAAGCTACTCCGACTGGGTGATCCCGGTGGGCGCGGTCGCGCTGGTATTCGTCATGATGGTGCCGCTGCCGGCGTTCGTCCTCGACCTGCTGCTGACGCTGAACATCACCGCGGCGGTGCTGGTGTTGCTGACCGCAATCCAGGTGCTGCGGCCGGTGGAGTTCTCGGTCTTTCCCAGCCTGATCCTGCTGATGACGCTGATGCGTCTCGCGCTGGATCTGGCCAGCACCCGCCGGATTCTCCTCCATGGCAACGAAGGCCCCGCTGCGGCCGGCAATGTCATCGAGGCCTTCGGGCAGTTTGTCGTCGGCGGGAACTACATCGTTGGGTTCGTCATCTTCCTGGCGTTGATCGCGATCCAGTACCTCGTCGTCAGCCACGGCGCCGTCCGAACCGCTGAAGTCACGGCGCGCTTCACCCTCGATGCCATGCCGGGCAAACAGATGGCGATCGACTCCGACCTGAACACCGGCCTCATCAACGCAGACCAGGCGCGGCAGCGGCGCGAACAGGTTGGCCGCGAAGCCGAGTTCTGCGGCTCGATGGACGGCGCGGCGCGCTTCAGCCAGCGCGATTCCCTCGCCACCATCCTGATCATGGCCATCAATATTGTTGCCGGTTTTCTGATCGGGGTGTTCCAGCAGGGCGTTCCCTTCCAGCAGGCGCTCAAGACGTACACGATCCTCACGGTTGGCGACGGGCTGGTGGCCATCATCCCTTCGCTTCTGGTTTCAGTCGCCGGCGGGATCGTAGTTACGCGCGCAGCTTCGAATTACTCTCTGGGAACTGATATCGGCAAGCAGGTTTTCAAAACCTCCCGCGCGCTCTGGATTGCCGGCGGCGTACTGCTCGCTCTCGCGGTCATTCCCGAAATGCCGAAGGTTCCGTTCATCGTGCTGGGCGGCCTCTCCATGTTTGCTGCGTGGAAAAT
>JBAUGH010000183.1:0-2937 GCA_049679565.1 Acidobacteriaceae bacterium | reverse complement strand
GAGCGGCCGACTTCTCGGGCATGACGGGCAAGCGCGGGTTCTCCATCTCGGCGGCGATCCACAAGGCATTTGTGGATGTGAACGAACAAGGGACCGAAGCCGCAGCGGCCACCTCGACCATCATGGTGGCCACGGCGATGCGCATGCCCCAGCCCGAGCCTCCGCCGATTGTGTTCCGCGCGGACCATCCGTTCCTGTTCATGATCCGGGACGTGGGCACGGGCGAGATTCTGTTCCTGGGCCGGGTCGAGGATCCGAGGAAGTAAGAGGGGCAGCCGGTAGCCCGGAGAGGGCGTCATTTCGTCTGCGGCGTGGGGGCATCGGGCCATTCGTGGGTGACTTTGCCGGACGCGTCGAGGAACTGCATCGAGGGCGTGCCGTCGGCGGCGACGCGGAGCCGGATGCGGATGTGGCCTTCGGGGTCGCGCAGCAGCAGCACGGCGGACTTGTCCTGAAGGCGTCCCAGCAGCGCGCGCTGGGGCAACCTGACGGGGTATTTCGCCAGCAGATCCTTCCAGGCCTGCTGCTTCGCGGGACCCTCGGGCAGAGCCTTCACGGCGGAGAAGGCATCGAGGACTTCCGGCGTGAAGAGGGTGTTGGTGGCGTTGTCGTTGATCTGGTAGGCGGTCTCGCGATCCTGTCCGTCCTGGCTGGTATCGAGGGACATGGTCTGGTCCTGCTCGTACTCGTCGAAGCTGAGGTGGCCGGAGGAGTGGAACTGGCCATCCGGTGAGCGCTCGCCTCCGAACATGAGGCCGCCATTCTCGGTGCCCTCATCGTTCATGAAGAGCATGCCGGCGCCGGAGCGATCGGCGCGGGCGAACTCCTTACCTTTGAAGAAGCCGCCGGGGAACTCGGCCTTGTCGGAGATAACGAGGCGCGGGGTTCCGTCGGGCTCGACGATGTTGATGCGGTGGACGGTGAGCTGGTCGAAGTCGGGATGGCGGAAGTCATGCTGCTCGGCGGCAGCGACCCTGGCCTGCCAGAGGTTGACGGCGGTGGTGGCGACGAAGGCCACGGTGAGGACTCCGGAGTAGACAGCGAGGAAGCGCGGATGCGAGAAGAGCCTGAACATAGCTGGGAATCTCCGTGGAAAGGTTATACGAGGGGGCGAAGCGGCTGGTTCGGTTCAGCGGGCTGCTGGGGCTCCCGTCGGGGGATCCTGCAGTCAGAACCAGGTGCGCGCGCGGTACTCGCGGTACACATCGCCGAAGGAGTGCGCGAGCACCCTATCCTCGTTCAACATGCGGGGCAGCTCGAAGGCGGCGTAAAGCACGGCGAAGCAGAGAATCGGAATCCATCTGCCCCAGATGAGGAATATGCCGAGCCAGGCGACGAACCCAAAGTAGTAAACCGGGTGGCGCAGTTTTGCGTAGAGGCCGGTGGTAACGAGGGCTTTGGCCTTCGCAGCCAGGCTGAAGGAGCTTCCCAGCTGACAGCGCGCGCTGATCCAGAGCGCGAGGCCAGAGAGGGCGATGGCGGCGCCGATCCAGCAGCGAGGATTCCAGCGGGCGCGAAAGGACCACGCGACGATCGCTCCAAAGGCCACGCAGAATGCGACGTCGACCCAGGACAGGATGCGCCGGATTCCTCGCGGCACGTTACAGCTCCGTCCAGTCGAGGATGACTTTGCCGCACTCACCGCCGATCATGGCCTGGAAGCCTTTCTCGTAGTCCTTATAGGAGAAGCGGTGGGTGATGACCGGGGAGATGTCGACGCCGGAGGTGATGAGGACCGACATTTTGTACCAGGTCTCGTACATTTCGCGGCCGTAGATGCCGCGGACAGTGAGCATGTTGAAGATGATCTTGCGCCAGTCGGTCTCCATGGGTTTGGAGGGGAGGCCGAGGACGGCGATGCGGCCTCCGTGGGCCATGTTGTCGATCATCTCGGCAAAGGCGATGGGCGAGCCGGACATTTCGAGGCCGACGTCGAAGCCTTCCTGCATGCCGAGCTGCTTCTGGACCTCGCGGACGGGGGTCTGGCGGGGATCGACGGCGACGGTGGCGCCCATGCGGCGGGCGAGGTCGAGGCGGAAGGGGTTGAGGTCGGTGACGGCGACGTAGCGGGCTCCCGCGTGGCGGACGATGGGGATAGACATGAGGCCGATGGGTCCGGCGCCGGCGATGAGCACGTCTTCGCCGAGGACGGGGAAGGCGAGGGCGGTATGGACGGCGTTGCCGAAGGGATCGAAAATCGCGGCGATCTCTTCGGGGACGCCGGCGTGGTGGCGCCAGATGTTGGTCATGGGCAGCGCGATGTATTCGGCGAAGGCGCCGGGGCGGTTGACGCCGACGCCGGAGGTCTTGGCGCAGAGGTGGCGGCGGCCGGCGAGGCAGTTGCGGCAGCGGCCGCAGGTGACGTGGCCTTCGCCGGAGACCAGATCGCCGACCCTGAAGTCGCTGACGTTGGCCCCGACGGCGGCGATTTCCCCCACGAACTCGTGGCCGATGACCATGGGCACGGGGATGGTCTGCTGGGCCCACTCGTCCCACTGATAGATATGGACGTCGGTGCCGCAGATGCCGGTGCGGCGGACGCGGATGAGGACGTCGTTGATGCCATAATCCGGCTCGGGTACATCCTGAAGCCAGAGGCCACGCTCGGCGCGGGCCTTGACGAGAGCACGCATGGATTCTCCTGAAGGTTCCAGGTTACAGGTTACAGGTTTCAGAAGGCTCTGGCCTCCGTGGAAGTGGGCCACCGGGGCCGGCCGGCTTCGCTCCCCCTTCGAAAAAAGTGAATGGGTGTGCGGCAGATCTTTGAATGCCAAGACGATGTTGTTGGGTAATACCCTGCGGGCATTACCCGTTTCGGGTGGATCCTTCCTGCGGAGTGGATCCGGCTTTCGCGCCGGGACAAGGGTTCGAAGAACCCCCCTATCTGCACCGGGGGGATGGGTAAGTTACTGACTCTTATTTGACTTATGCGATCCT
>JBAUGH010000182.1:0-2577 GCA_049679565.1 Acidobacteriaceae bacterium | reverse complement strand
GAACAGCGACAGGCCCCCCAGCGACAGCAGCACCGAGATCCCCACCCAGCTCATCGTCCGGAAGAACTCCAGCATCTTCACGTCGGCGATGATCCCGTACGGCCCGGCCATGAAGTCATGCAGCGCCTCGGCCGACATAAAGCCGATCACGGCAACAAACAGGGCCAGGAGGATGTATTTGAGCGACCGCAGCCCGAGATCCAGCCAGCGCGGGGGCGCAAAGTTCCGCCCGAACAGCTTGCGGCCCAGCTTCCACAGGGTTTCCGACAGCGTCCCCACCGGGCACAGCCACGAGCAGAATGCCTTCTTGAGCAGCAGGCTCATGAGCAGGAACGCAATCAGCAGAAACATCGCCGCCGGATGAATCCCGGGCACCCGTCCTGTCACCGCGAAGTACTTCAGGTTCATCAACCCGGCAATCGGCAGCCATCCTTCCACGCCTGGCGGCCGGCTCACCGCCAGCCGTTGCCCTGCGCCCTCAAACTGCCGCGCCCACAGGAAGAACTGGGCCCCGATCCACGCGTTCAGCGCGAGAAACCCCAGCTGCACGCCCCGCCGGATCCGCTGCGACGCATCCGGGGCCGACCGCCGCACCACCTTCTTTTTCTCCCGCTCCGGCCGATCCGTCCCTATCTCTGCTGTCTGCGCGCTCATTTCCGGCTCCTGGCTGACCTTCCGAGGCTAGTCGCCCAGCCCGGCAGACTCAGTGACTTAAATCACTTCCGCTCCCGGCCGCTACCCCCGCCCCCTCATGTAAAATCAGGGGAGCGCGTCCCCGGCGATCGCTGGATCGCTTCCCGAACCTCCCTGCACAAATCAGGTGAATCCCGGCGAAGCCCCACAACGCCCGTGCGACGTAAGGCGCCTCCCGAATGGAGCGCGGCCAGGACCCTGAAGGAGCCCCTTTATGGCGAAGATTGCCAAGACCGCCGACCGCAAGAAGATGATGGACACCACCAAGAGCACCGACTGCCCGAAGTGCGCCAAGCCCACCCGCATCGTGAAACGGGTCAAGGACCGCGAGCGCGGCATCCCCGGCGGCGTCTACATCTCCTGCTCGGCCTGCGACTTTTACGAGAAGCTCTAGCCCGGCAAGCGCGCAGACCGCTACCTCTTCTTCATCCGCGCGGGATTGGGCGGCATGGTCGATTCCCGCACGATCAGCTCCGGCACAATAGGCAGCTCCTTCGGCTCCTGTTTGCCGCCGCGAATGCGCTGCAGCAGGATGCGCGCCGCCGTGTTGCCCATGCTGTTGAGCGGCTGCCGGATCGTGGTCAGGCTGGGGGTGTGATACGCCGCTCCCTGGATGTCGTCGAAGCCCACCACCGAAACGTCCTCCGGCACGCGCAGCCCGCTGTCGCGCAGCAATCGAATGGCGCCAATCGCGGCAAAGTCGTTGTAGGAGACCAGCGCGGTGAACGGCCGCTTCGTGCCCAGCAGCTGGGGCACAACCGGATACCCCAGCTCCGGCGACGACAGGTTCTCTTCCAGCTGCACCACCAGCTCCGGCGCGATGGTGAGGCCCAGCTCCCGCGCTACTGCCGCGAGACTGTTCCAGCGCTCCTCGGAATCCGAGCTGAACGTCTGCCCGCGCATGAACGCGATCTGCCGGTGGCCCAGCTGGCACAAATGGCGCAGCGTCAGCTCGGCCGCGCGCCGGTGGTCGAGCACCATGCGGGTGACCCCCGGCAGCGGGCGGTGTCCCGCCACCGCGACCACCGGCAGCGGCAGGCTGTGCTGCAGCGCCGTATCGATCACGATGAATCCCTCGACGGAGCGATCCATCAGCAGCCGCGGATATTCTTCGATCAGGTCGGCCTTGCGCCGGTGGCTGGCGGTGAGGTAAAAATACCCCTCCTCGATCAGCACTTCCTCAATGCCGTTCAACACCAGCACCGAGTAGCCGTCGCTGAGCTCGGGCACCAGCACGCCGACGGAAAAGCTCTGCCGGCGCCGCAGCGAGCGGGCAAAAAAGCTCGGCCGGTAATCGAACTTCTTAGCCGCCGCAATCACCCGGTCCCGCGTTTCCTGGGGGATAGACCTGACCCCCGGCGCGTTGTTCAGAACCAGCGAAATCGTCGCCGGGGAGAGGTCGAGGTAGTCTCCCAGGGTGCGCAGGCTGATGGGCCGGGCGGGCAGAAAAGGCGTGCCGCCGCCCTGACCCTGCGCTCTCTTGTTTTCCTTCCCGGGCTTCTTCGGAGATCGCGGTTTCCGGTCGGCCATGCCTGTCCTGCGATGGTGCCAGCGCGTGCAACAGACGAGGGATATCTCGCGCTCCGCATTCGCGTTATCCTTATATCACCCTTTCCGCAAAAGGAAGGCCCGCTCAAGCGCCGCGGGCGGGAGTTGTACCGATCCGTGCTCAATCGCGAAGAAAAACTGCCCTCGATTCGCCTCGCTGCCATCCAGTACGTCATCGCGATCGTCATGGGCATTCTGGTCTTTGGGCTGTGGCGCCTGCAGGTGGTGGGCGGGCAGAACTACCATGCTCTCGCCGAAGCCAACCGCATCCGCAAAGTCCCGATCCTCGCGCCGCGGGGCAAGATTTTCGACCGCGAAGGGCGCCTGATCGTCGAT